>NZ_JBEZGJ010000016.1:0-67004 GCF_040649965.1 Micromonospora sp. NPDC048843 | reverse complement strand
CGGTCGACGTAGCCCGTCGACCGGGGACCCCGGCCGTCCGGCCCGATGCCACACCTGGCCAAAGGCCGTACGCTGCAACGCATGCGTACGTGCCGGGCGTCTGCCGCCGGAAAGCTCACGGTGGTCCTGGCCACGATCGTCGTTCTCGCCGGCTGCGGCGGGGGTCCCAGCCCACGGGCCTGGGCGGCCTCGGTCTGCGGTGCCCTCACCCCGTGGCGCTCTGAGATCAACAAGCTGACCAGCAGCACTGACGAGCAGATGACCGCGCAGACCACGCCGGCGCAGGCCAAGGAGAACCTGGTGCGGCTCTTCGACGGGGCGGAGCAGGCCAGCGAGGCCGCGCGCCGCAAGGTGGAGAAGGCGGGTATCCCGGAGGCGGAGAACGGCGAGGCCATCTCCGCCGGTTTCCGCAGCTCCCTGGGGAAGATGCGGGACGCGTACGGTCGCGCCCGGGACACTATCGACGGCTTGGGCACCGGCGAGCCGACGGCCTTCTACGACGGCGTGCGGGCCGCCGTGAAGACCCTCAACACGGAGTACGACGCCAGCGCGCTGGACACCAGCAAGCTCAACTCCGAGGAGTTGAAACAGGCATTCGACGAGGTGCCGGAGTGTCGCTGAGCGGGCTCGGTGACACCGGGAAGGCGCAGCCGCCCCCGGCGCTGTTTCCCGCGCCCGAGTCCGACACGCCCACTCCCGGGCGACGCCGCGGCGGCGCGCCGCAGAACCGCTCGTCGCAGAACCGCCCGTCGCAGGACGGCGCAGTCCAGAACGGCCCACCCCGAACTGACGACGCGGACCGGCAACTTGTCTTCTTCGGCGCGGACGCGGCCGAACCGACAGTCGCCGATCTGGCCGGGCTGCTCGCCGGGCCGGGTGAGGTGGTCCGGATGGGCGGCACCGCCCGGCTCTCGGTGCAGGTGGACGCCGCCTGGCGGGTGCACGTGCTCGTCGCCGAACTGGCGTCGCGTGGGCTGGCGGCGAGCTGGGAGCCGGCCGAGGGCGCGCGACACGCCGTTCGTACGTCGTACACCCGGGTCTTGAAGCCGCTCGCGGCCGCCTGGCTGCACGGTACGACGAAACGCCCGCCGGCCGCGTTCCACCTGACCGGCCGGCGGTTGCGGCTGTGGCTCGCCGCCGCCGGGATGCCGGAGCCTCCGGACTGCTTCCTGTTGCGGCTGGGCGCCGACGATCAGGGGTGTTGGGAGCCGATGGGCGTGGCGCTCGCCTCGGCGGGGCTGGCTGGGACGCTGCTCGGCCCGGGTGAGGGCGGCCCGGCGTACCGAATAACCGGCCGCCGCCGGTTGGCCCGCCTCGCCGAGCTGGTCGGCGGGCCGCCGACCGCAGCACCGGCCGGCGCCTGGCCAACCTGATCCACCCCACCTTCACCGGGTCGATCATGAAGTTGTGGTGGGGGACGTATTGCCTGTTCGGGCTTAAAGCGCCCACCATAAGTCCATGATCGACGGGGTTGGGCGGCGGCCCTGGGGTGGGCCGGCCGGGTGTCCGGTGCCGGACAGCGGGCGGGTCGATCCAGGCGGAAAACGGGCGGCTCGGGCCTCGGTCGTGGGCCCGCCATCGTCACAGTGACCCGCTTCGAGCCCTACCCACGGTGTACGGTGGCGCCGTCCGGCAGTGCCGAGCGCGGCAGGGTGGCGTCGACAGCCGCCTTGAAGCGGTTTGCGGCCCGCGAAACCCGAAACGCGGGCGGCGCGTTACGTTGGACATCCGGACCGCCGGTGCGACGGCGGGGTCGAAAGCGGTCGCTGTCCGGGCGCCGGCAGACCACGAGCAGGAGTGAGGTCGGGGAGAGACGTGCCGAGCAACGCTGGAACCACCCGTCTGGTCATCGTCGAGTCACCGGCGAAGGCCAAGACGATCTCGGGCTACCTTGGCCCGGGGTACGTCGTGGAGGCCAGCTTCGGTCACGTCCGCGACCTGCCGCGCAACGCCGCCGACGTGCCGGCCAAGTACAAGAAGGAGCCCTGGGCCCGGCTCGGGGTGGACGTCGACAACGGCTTCCAGGCGCTCTACGTCGTCTCCGCCGACCGTAAGCAGCAGATCAGCAAGCTGGTGAAGCTGGCCAAGGAAGTCGACGAGATCTTCCTGGCGACGGATGAGGACCGCGAGGGCGAGGCGATCGCCTGGCACCTGGTCGAGACGCTCAAGCCCAAGGTCCCGGTCAAGCGGATGGTCTTCCACGAGATCACCAAGCCGGCGATCCAGGCGGCGGTGGCCAACCCCCGGGAGATCGACCGCGACCTGGTCGACGCCCAGGAGGCGCGCCGGATCCTCGACCGTCTGTACGGCTACGAGGTCTCCCCGGTGCTGTGGAAGAAGGTCATGCCGCGGCTCTCGGCAGGCCGGGTGCAGTCCGTGGCGACCCGCATCGTGGTCGAGCGGGAGCGGCAGCGGATGGCCTTCCGCACCGCCGAATACTGGGACATCCTGGCCACCCTCGCGGTGGCCAACGTCGGCGAGGGCCCGCGTGCGTTCAACGCGACCCTCATCGCGCTCAACGGTGACCGGATCGCCACCGGTAAGGACTTCGAGCCGACCACCGGCCGGGTGAAGCCTGGCGCTGGCGTCGTGCACCTCGACGAGAGCGGGGCCCGTGGTCTCGCGGCCCGCTTGGAGGGGCGGCCGTTCACCGTCACCCGGGTCGAGGAGAAGCCCTACCGCCGTCGCCCGTACGCGCCGTTCATCACCTCGACCCTCCAGCAGGAAGCGGCCCGCAAGCTGCGCCTGTCCTCGCAGCAGACGATGCGCACCGCGCAGCGCCTGTACGAGAACGGCTACATCACCTATATGCGTACCGACTCGGTCAACCTGTCGGAGACCGCCATCTCGGCGGCGCGTCGACAGATCGTCGAGCTGTACGGCGAGCGCAGCGTTCCGCCGGAGCCGCGCCGCTACACCGGCAAGGTGAAGAACGCGCAGGAGGCACACGAGGCGATCCGCCCGGCGGGGGACAACTTCCGTACCCCGGGCGAGGTGGCCAAGGAGCTGTCCGCCGAGGAGTTCAAGCTCTACGAGCTGATCTGGCGGCGCACCATCGCCTCGCAGATGACCGACGCGGTCGGCTCCAGCGTGTCGGTGCGCATCCGGGCGGTCTCCACCTCGCAGGAGGAAGCCGACTTCGGCGCGACCGGTAAGACCATCACCGACCCGGGCTTCCTGCGCGCCTACGTCGAGTCCAGCGACGACGAGAACGCCGAGGCCGAGGACGCCGAGCGCCGGCTGCCCACCCTGGTCAAGGACCAGCCGCTGACCGCCGACGAGCTGGCCGCGCAGGGCCACCACACCCAGCCGCCGTCGCGCTACACCGAAGCGTCGCTGGTCAAGGCCCTGGAAGAGCTGGGCATCGGCCGGCCGTCCACTTACGCGTCGATCATGCAGACGATCCAGGACCGGGGGTACGTCACCAAGCGCGGCCAGGCGATGATCCCGACCTTCCTGGCCTTCGCGGTGATCGGGCTGATGGAGCGGCACTACCCCCGCCTCATCGACTACGACTTCACGGCCACCATGGAGAACGAGCTGGACGAGATCGCCGGCGGTGACCACGCGGCGGTCGACTTCCTCACGGCGTTCTACTTCGGCAGCTCCAACGGTGCCGGCGACCAGGACATCGCCCGTTCCGGTGGGCTCAAGAAGCTGGTCACCGAGAACCTCAGCGACATCGACGCCCGCAGCGTCAACTCCATCCCGCTCTTCACCGACGACGACGGCCGCGAGGTCGTCGTGCGGGTCGGCCGCTACGGGCCGTACCTGCAACGGGAGCTGCCCGGCGGTGAGCAGCCGGCACCGGCCGCGGCAACGGGCGAGGGCGAGGAGGGCGGCTCCCAGGGTGACCGGGCGCCGATCCCCGAGGGCCTGGCCCCGGACGAGCTGACCCCGGAGAAGGTGCACGAGCTGTTCCTGGGCGGCAGCGGCGAGCGCAAGCTCGGCGACGACCCCGGCACCGGCGAGCCGATCGTGCTCAAGTCCGGCCGGTTCGGCCCGTACGTGTCCAGCGGCGAGCGGAAGTCGTCGCTGCTGCGTACGCAGACCCCGGACTCGCTGACGCTGGAGGAGGCGCTCAAGCTGCTCAGCCTTCCCCGGCTGATCGGTGTCGCGCCGGACGGCGTCGAGATCTTCGCGAACAACGGTCGCTACGGCCCGTACGTCAAGCGGGGCGAGGAGTTCCGGTCGCTGGAGTCCGAGGACCAGATGTTCACTGTCGGTCTGGACGAGGCGCTGGCTCTGCTGGCCGCGCCGAAGGCGCGTGGACGGCGAGCCGCGGCCCCGCCGTTGCGCGAGATGGGCGTGGACCCGGCCACCGAGAAGCCGATGGTGATCAAGGACGGCCGGTTCGGCCCATATGTCACCGACGGTGAGTTCAACGCGTCGCTGCGGCGCGGGCAGACTCCCGAGGCGCTGACCATCGAGGAAGCGTCCGAGATGCTGGCCGAAAAGCGGGCGAAGGGCCCGGCACCGAAGAAGAAGGCGGCGGCGAAGAAGGCGCCCGCGAAGAAGGCCACGGCCACCAAGAAGACGGCCGCCGCCAGCAAGTCCACTGCCGCGAAGAAGACCACGACGGCCAAGGCGACGGCGGCGAAGAAGGCTCCGGCGAAGAAGGCCGCCCCGCGCAAGGCCGCGACCAGCACGGAGTAGCGACAGTTCCTTTCGCGTCTGAACACCCCGGTTTCGGTGAAGCCGGGGTGTTCTGCTGTCGGTGACGTCCCTTGACGTCGAGTGGGTCACATCCCGGGCCGGAACCTACTCGCGCTGACCGGTACCGCCGTACCGTATGTCCATGCCGACGATCAGGAAGAGGCGTGCGGGCGGGGAGAAGCGGGACTCCGTTCTCGACGCCGTGGCAGGTGTGCTGGCGACACGCGGGTACGAGAACACCCGCTTCGCTGACGTGTCCGCTGCCGGCGGGGTCGCGATCAGCACCCTCCAGACCTATTTCGGCTCCCGCGAAGACATGGTCATCGAGGCCATGCAGGTGTTCACCGACCGGGAGGTGGAGGCCCTGCGGGCCGTCTCTGCCGCCGAGGGCGATCCGTGGCGACGACTCGTCGCGCTTGTCGACCGGAGCCTGCACAACTCGGAGCAGACCCGGCAGGTGCTCGTGGAGTTCTGGCGCTCCGCGATGCGCGACGACGAGCTGCGCGACTACAGCGCCACAGTGCAGGAGCGGTACCGGGCGCTCTTCCTGGCCGCCGTCCGGGAGGGTGCCGCGCGGGGGGCGTTCACACTGGCCCACGACGCCGAGGTGGTGACGGACCTCCTGCTCTCGGCGCTGGCCGGCCTGATCATCTTTCGCGTCCAGCGCGACCCCACGCCAGCACCCGCCGACTTCCGCGATGTCCTCCTGACCCAGCTCCGGCAGATGCTGGGCGTCAACGGCTCCCAACCCGAACGGATCGAGGCACGATGACCACAGTCGAAATCACCCGCTTTCGCGTCCCCGCCGAGCGCGCTGACGCCCTGCTGGCCGCGCGGCCGGCGATGCTGCGCGACTTCCAGGCCGATCGTGGCGGCTTCCTCGACGCGCGACTGATCCGGCTGTCGGCCGACGAGTGGCTGGACGTCGTCTTCTGGGGCTCGTCCGAGGACTACGCCGAGTCCCGCCGCCGAGGCGCCAACCTGCCCGGCATTCAGGCGTTCTTCTCCCTGATCGATTCGGTGATCAGCATCGAGGAGGGCACCACTACCGACCTGGACCAGCCATGATCTGGACCGCCGGTTTCCGCACCGGGCTGCTCAGTCCGTACGAGCAGCTCCAGTTCAGCGAACCCCGTGGCTTCGCCGACCAGACCGTTCGTCAGGTGCTGCACCTGGCCGGCGGCGGGGAGGCCTTCCGGGTACGGCTGACGAACCGTTACGGCCGCACTCCGTTGACCATCGGGGCTGCCACTGTCGCCGTCGGCGGTCGGTGGGTCGCCCTCACCGTCGACGGCGCGGAGCGCCACGTCATCCCGGCGGGCGAGGAGGCTGTCACCGACCCGGTGGACGTCCCCGTCGCGGCCGGCACGGATCTCGTGCTGAGCCTCTACCTTCCGGAGCGGACCGGTCTGGCCACCCATTCGCACAAGCCGGCCGAAGTCGCCCGGATAGTCGGCGGCAATCACGTCACGTCGTCCGTACTGCCGGGGGCCGAGCAGGTCGAGGCGAGGTTCTACCTCGCGGGCGTCGACGTGCTCGCCCCCCGGGACACCGCCGTCGGCGTTGCCTTCGGCGATTCCTGGTTCGAAGGAGTCGGCACCACGACGAGCGCGAATCGTCGTTCGGTCGACGTCCTCAACCGGCGTCTGAAGCGCGGATGGGTGGTCAACCAGGGCATCGCCGGGAACCGTCTCCTGCGCGACGGCGTCGGCGAACACGGGCTGGCGCGCTTCGACAGTGACGTTCTCTCCATCCCCGCCCTGACCCACGTCCTGGTCCACTTCGGTATCAACGACCTCGGTCTTCCGGTCATGTTGGGCGAGCCGCCCGTCACCGCCGACGCCCTCGTCGAGGGCTTCCGTGCGCTGGCCGACCGCGCCCACGGCGCCGGTCTGCGGATCGTCGTCGCCACCATCGGCCCGTTCGCGGGCGCCGGCCCGGAGATCAGCACCCCGGCGGGTCTCGGCACCCGACGCGAGGTGAACGACTGGATCCGTACGACGGACGCCTTCGACGCCGTCTTCGATGTGGCGAGTGCTGTCGCGGACCCGCACGCCCCCGACCACATCCACCCGGCGCTGGACAGCGGCGACGGCATGCACCTGAACGACAGGGGCGCGGAGGCGATGGCCGACGTGGTGAACCTGAACGACCTGGCGCTCTAGCGCTGGTCACCGCCATGGCGCGTACCGACGTCAGGCCCCGAGGACGTGGTTCAGGTGGGCGTTGGTGAAGACGCGATCAGGGTCGAGCCGATCACGGACGGCCTGGAAGTCCGCGAAGCGGGGGTATGCAGTGGCCAGCGAGGCGGCGTCGCGGTAGTGCAGCTTGCCCCAGTGCGGGCGACCACCCAGCCCGGCGGCCACCTGCTCGAAGGCCCGGAAGTACGGCTCGTAGGGCATGCCGACGTACTGGTGCACCGCGATGTAGGCGTTGTCCCGGCCGTAGCCGTGCGACAGCCAGATGTCGTCGGCGGCGGTGAATCGCACCTCCACCGGAAAGAGCACCTTGAACGGCAGGCCGTCCACGATCCGCTGGAGCGCGGCGAGTGCCTCGGGCAACGCCTCGCGGGGCAGGCCGTACTCCATCTCCACGAAGCGGACCCGGCGCGGCGTGCAGAAGACCCGGTCGGAGCGTCCGGTGTAGTGGCGTTCGGTGAGGGCGCGGGCGGAGACCGCGCTGATCCCCGGGGCCAGCGCGGGCACGGCCCGGCCGAGTCGGCAGGCACCGGCGAAGACCCGGTTGGACAGGAAGTCGTCGTCCATCCAGCCGCGCCAGCGGGACAGCGGTCGGTCGTTGGCGGGCACCCGGTCGTTGGCCTTGACCTGGACCCGGGACGTGTACGGGAACCAGTAGAACTCGACGTGGTCGTGCCGGCCGATCAGCTCGGGCAGTTCGCCGAGCACGTTGGCCAGCTCGGCCGGTCGTTCGTGGGCACGCAGGACGAAGGCGTCCACGCAGCGCAGTGTCACCTCGACCAGGACGCCGAGCGCGCCGAGTGACACCCGGGCGGCGGCGAGGACGTCGGGATGCTCGTCGGCGGAGCAGCGCAGCACCTCGCCGGTGCCGGTGACCAGTGTGATCGCCTCGACGAAGGTGGAGAGACACCCGTAGCCGGCTCCGGTGCCGTGGGTGCCGGTGGAGATCGCCCCGGCGACGGTCTGCGCGTCGATGTCGCCGAGGTTGGGAAGCGCGAGGCCGTGCCGGGCGAGCAGGCCGTTGAGCGTGTGCAGGGTCATGCCCGCCGGCACCGTGACCAGTCGGTGTGCGACGTCCACGCTGACCATGGTGTCCAGGTCGGACAGATCCATCCGACGATCGTCGGCGAGCGCGACGGCGGTGAACGAGTGGCCGCTGCCCGTCACCCGGATCCGGCCGCCGTCGGCGGCGGCGGATCTGACGGCTTCTGCGACGTCTGTCGGCGAGCCGGGGCGCAGGATCGCGCTGGCGCTGCCACGCTGGTTCCCGGCCCAGTTGGACCATCCAGCCCCGAGCGGTGCGGTGCGGACCATGCGCACTCCTCATTCATGAATATGAACTGACTTCATATCAGGAACGTTCTAGCTGGTAAATACCGCAATTGCGATCCGCTCGTTGTACCGGTAGTCACGGACTCGTGACGTGGAGATATGTTCATCCGTCGAAGGGGGGTGGCGCAGAGTGTCCACACCAGCCGCCACGACCGGGCCGCTGCGCCGCGTACCGGTGCAAGGTCGAAGTGTCGCGCGGGTACAGCGCATGTTGGATGCCTGCGCCGAACTCGTCGACGAGGTGGGGTACGAGGGGCTGACCACCACCCTGCTCGCCGAGCGGGCCGAGGTGGCGATCGGGTCGGTCTACCAGTTCTTTCCGGACAAGCGGGCGATCGTGCAGGCGTTGACCCTGCGGACCATGGAGTCCTATCTCCAGCGCCTCGACGAGCGGTTCGCCTCCGACGAGATGACCCACTGGTGGGACGGCGTCGACGCGGGCATCGACGAGTACATCACGATGCACCGCACCGTCCCCGGCTTCCGTACCCTGCACTTCGGCGACGTGGTCGACCTGCACCTGCTCGACGAGCAGCGGGACAACAACGGCGTGATCGCCGACCAGTTGGCCCGGGTGCTCACCGAGCGTTTCGGGCTCACCGACGTGCCCAAGCTGCGCTTCGTGCTGGAGATCGCGGTCGAGGCGGCGGACGCGCTGATCAAGCTCGCGTTCCGCCGCAAGTCCGAGGGCGACGAGCGGGTGCTGTTGGAGGCGAAGGCGTTGATCCGGGAGTACCTGCACCGCCAGGTGGACGGCCCGGACAACGGTCGGCCCACAGTCGGCAAGCAGGCTGAGGCGCCCCAACCCGCCTGAGTCGGCGTGGGGCGCGGGCTCCGGCCGGCGGTGAGGGTGGCTGTCCGGTCTCAGAGGAATGCCTGCCCCTCACCTCGGTAGGTGGGGACTGTCGCCACCACCGCGTCGCCCTGGATCAGGTGCAGCTCGTTGACCCGTTCGCACAGCTCACCTGCCTTGGCATGCCGGAACCACACCCGGTCGCCGACGCGCAGCCCGGCCGCCGCCGGGCCGGTCAGTGGGGTCTGCACCTCTCCGGCGCCCTCGGTGCCGACCAGCTTCAGCCCCGCCGGCAGCCACGGCCGGGGCAGTCGACTGTCGGCGGCCTGACCGGAGGCGATCCAGCCACCGCCGAGCACGGTCGCCAGCTCCGGCGTCGGTCGGCGGACCACAGCGCAGGCGAAGAACGCTGCCGGAGTGGGCCGCCAGGCGCGGTACGCGTCGAACAACGTCGGCCCGTACAGGCCCGATCCCGCGGTGATCTCGGTGACCGCGGGATCGGCGCTGGTCGCGGCCACGCTGCCGGTGCCGCCGCCGTTGACGAACTCCAGGTCGGCGTGCTCGCGTACCGCGGCGACCGCCGCGCCACGGCGGGCCAGCAACTCGCGGTACGACCCGCGCTGGGCCAGCCTGATCGCGCCCGCCAGCAGCGTCTTGCCCGGCGGCGCGTCACCCAGGCCGGCGATCTGCGCCTCGTACGACATCAGCCCGACCAGCCGGAAGCCGGGCCGGCCGGCGACGGCTGCGGCGAGCGTGCCGGCTGCCCGCGCGCTGTGCACCGGCGAGCGGCGGACGCCGACGTGCACCCCACGCAGCGGTCGCCAGGAGGCGTCCAGATCCAGGCAGAGTCGCAGCTCGGCGCGCTGCCCCGGAGCCTCGACGGCGTCGATGAGGTCGAGTTGGCCGGTGCTGTCGATCATCAGGGTGATCGCGGCGGCGAGCGTCGGGTCGGCGCCCAGTTCGGCGAGGGCGGCCCGGTCCGCGCTCGGGTACGCGACAAGCACGTCGTCGCTGACGCCGGCGCGGACCAGCCAGATCGCCTCGGGCACTGTGAACGCCATCACGCCCTGCCAGCCGGGCCGGGCGAGGGCTCTACTGATCAACTCCCGGCTGCGGACCGACTTGCTGGCGAGGCGGACCGGCTTTCCGGCGGCGCGATCGGCCAGGGCGACCGAATTGGCGTCGAAGGCGGTGAGGTCGACCACCGCGTACGGGGGGTCGAGGTGGGCAGTCGCCCGATCCAGGCGCTCGCGAAGTTTGTCGCTTTCGATGGCCACGTGTGCACGCTAACTGTCGGACGGAGAATGCGAAATACCCTCGCGTACGTCCGGGCTGCGGTCGGTACCCCCGGCGGCCTAGGCTCAGCGAGCAGGAGAATGTCGCCCGGGGGGTGGCCCCCACCGGGTCTAGAGTGTTGCACCGGAGGTGCCCAGCGATGGGCCGGCACGTGGAGGTACGGCCATCGAAAGCCAGAACAGCGGCGAGTCGCCCGGCGTGTCGCGCTCGGGTGACCAGTCGGACAACGCCGCCAAGCAGCCCAACGGCGGTCAGGTTGATCCGTCCGGTTATGCCGCAATCCGGTCCGTGCTGCGCATCCGGCCGTTCCGCCGGCTGTGGATCGTGCTCGGCGCGGCCTCCTTCGGTGACTGGCTCGGCCTGCTGGCCACCGCCCTCTTCGCCGCCTCGCAGGTGCAGGGCAGCACCGCCCAGGGCGCGGCGTTCGGCGGGGTCACCGCGATCCGGCTGCTGCCCGCGCTGGTGCTCGGCCCGGTGGCCGGCGTCTTCGCCGACCGGTTCGACCGGCGCTGGACGATGGTCATCTGCGACCTGCTGCGCTTCGTGCTCTTCGCCTCCATTCCGCTCTACGCCCTCAGTGGCGCCGCAGGCGGTCTGGTGGTCGGCTGGGCGCTGATCGCCACCTTCCTGATCGAGTCGCTCACCCTGCTCTGGATCCCGGCCAAGGAGGCCGCGGTCCCGAACCTGATCCCGCGGGCCCGGCTGGAAGCGGCCAACCAGCTCACCCTGATCACCACCTACGGCCTCACCCCGGTCGCCGCCGCCATCGGCCTTGCCGTGCTCGACCGTGGCGTCCGTGGTGCCGTCGGCGGCGACCTGCCCTCCTGGGCCGAGCCGGCCCAGCTCGCGCTCTGGATCAACTCCTTCTCACGGCTCGCCACCGCGCTGGTGGTGGCATTCGGGATCAAGGAGATCAGCGAGGCGCAACGCGGTGAGGCCGAGCGTGCCGAGCAGAGCATGTTCCGGCAGTTCTCCGAGGGCTGGAAGTACATCGGCCAGACCCCGCTCGTCCGCGGCCTGGTGCTGGGCATCTTCGGCGCGTTCGCCGGCGGCGGCATCGTGGTCGGCACTGCCAAGTTCTTCGCCAACTCGCTGGGCGCTGGCGACGCGGCGTTCTCACTGCTCTTCGGTGCCATCTTCGTCGGCCTGGCGCTCGGCATCGGGCTCGGCCCGATGGTCGTCAAGGAGATGTCCCGGCGCCGCTGGTTCGGCATGAGCATCGTGCTGGCCAGCGCCGCTGTGATGACCCTCGCCTTCGCCATCCACCTGTCCATGGCTATCGTCGGCGCGGTGCTGGTCGGCGCCGGTGCCGGAATGGCCTTCCTGGCCGGCACCACGCTGCTGGGCGGCGAGGTGGCCGACGAGGTGCGTGGCCGGGTCTTCGCGGTGGTGCAGATCGGCACCCGACTGGTGCTGATCCTGGCCATCGGGCTGAGCAGCGTGTTGGTCGGTGTCGGCGGCTCCCGCAAACTGACAATCGCCGACCTCGGCATCTCCGTCTCCTCCACCCGACTGCTGCTGCTCGCCGCCGGTGCCGCCGGCATCTTCGCCGGGATCAGCGCGTTCGGCCAGATGGACGACAAGAAGGGTGTCCCGGTCCTCGCCGACCTGTGGGGCTCCATCCGAGGCCGTCCGCTGATGCCCGCCGAGCCGTTCGTCTCCGCCGGGCTCTTCGTGGTCTTCGAGGGCGGCGAGGGCGCGGGAAAGTCCAGCCAGCTCACCGCGCTCTCCGAGCGGCTACGCGGTCACGGCCGAGAGGTAGTGGTCACCCGCGAGCCCGGGGCCACCGGCGTCGGCCGGCGAATCCGGTCGCTGGTGCTGGACACCTCCGGCGACGACGCGCCCTCCCCCCGGGCCGAGGCGCTGCTCTACGCCGCCGACCGGGCGCACCACGTGGCCACAATCGTCCGGCCCGCGCTGGTTCGGGGCGGCGTGGTGATCAGTGACCGGTACGTCGACTCGTCCCTGGCGTACCAGGGCGCCGGCCGGACACTGCCCGTCGACGAGGTCTCCTGGCTCTCCTCCTGGGCCACCGGAGGGCTCAAGCCCGACCTGGTGGTGCTGCTGGACATCGAACCGCGCACCGGCCTGTCCCGGGTGGCCTCGCGCAACACCGGCACCGACCGGCTGGAGGCCGAGTCGGTCGCCTTCCACGAACGCGTCCGGTACGCGTTCCTCGACCTCGCCGCCGCCGACCCGAAGCGCTACCTGGTGCTCGACGCGTCCCGGCCGGCCGACGAGATCACCGGGCAGGTGGTCCGGCGGGTCGAGGAGATGCTCGGCAAGCCGGGTGGCATCGTGCACCCGCGGCCGGCACAGGGCCCGGACACCTCGGTGCAGCCTGAGTTATCCGACGCGGAGCTGGTGACGATGGAGCACAAGACCTGATGCCGGACGTCTTCGCCGACCTGGTCGGTCAGGACGAGGCGGTGGTCGAGCTGCGGCGCGCCGCCGCCGCGGCGGCCGCCGTGCTGCGTACTGGCGCGGCCGCGTTGGTCACCGCCGGCCCGGCCAGCGGTGACGAGCAGGCTGCCGACGACGCAGTGACCGGCGGGGTGGACCCGTCCACCGGGATGACGCACGCGTGGATCTTCACCGGGCCTCCTGGCTCCGGCCGCTCGGTCGCCGCACGGGCGTTCGCCGCCGCACTCCAGTGCGCGCACGGCACCGGCTGCGGTGAGTGCCCCGGCTGCCACACCACGATGGGCGGCACCAACGCCGACGTGCGGATGGTAGTGCCGGAAGGGCTCTCCATCGGCGTCGGCGAAATGCGCGCCCTGGTGCTCCGCGCGGCCAGCACCCCGTCCGGCGGGCGCTGGCAGGTGGTGGTCATCGAGGACGCCGACCGGCTCACCGAGGCCGCCGGCAACGCGCTGCTCAAGGCGATCGAGGAACCCCCGCCGCGGACGGTCTTCCTGCTCTGCGCCCCGTCCACCCACCCGGACGACATCTCGGTGACCATCCGGTCGCGCTGCCGGGTCGTACCCCTGCGGCAGCCGCCGGCAGCCGCGGTGGCCGAGGTGCTGGTTCGTCGGGACGGCATCGCGCCCGACGTGGCGCAGTGGGCGGCGGCGGCCGCGCAGGGCCACGTGGGTCGGGCCCGCCGGCTGGCCCGCGACCCGGAGGCCCGCAAACGACGCGAGGCGGTGCTCGCGGTGCCCCGCCGGTTGACAGGTGTCGGCGCGGCGTTCGACGCGGCGTCCGCGCTGATCGAGGCGGCCGAGGCGGAGGCCGAGGCGTCGGTCACCGAGGCCGACACGACCGAGCGTGCGGCACTGGAGACCGCGCTCGGCGCGGGCGGCACCGGCCGGGGCGCGGCCAGCGCCATGCGAGGCGCTGCCGGGCAGCTCAAGGAGCTGGAGAAGCGGCAGAAGTCCCGGGCCACCCGGGCCCAGCGGGACGCACTCGACCGAGCGCTGGTCGACCTCGCCGGCTTCTACCGGGACGCGCTCACCATGGCGCTGCGCGCACCCGTCGCGCCGGTGCACACCGACACGGCTGCCCTGGCCGGCGCCGGCGCGCAGAAGTGGGACTCCGAGGGGTCGCTGCGCCGGTTGGAGGCAGTGCTCGCCTGCCGTGCGGCGATCGAGGCGAACGTCAAGCCGAGGATCGCGGTCGAGGCGATGATGCTCGCCCTCTGGAAGGGCTGACCCGCACTCCCCGGCCGTTGTCCACAGGCATCGACAGGCCCGATTGTGGTGCGGTACGGTCCCTGTGCCGTGGTGACGGTGGCACCACACTGAGTGATGGATCACCCGGGAGGAGTCGGCCGATGCCGCGGGGGGAGATCGACGAAGCCTGGATCGAGGAGGCGGTGCGACGCTACCGCCGGATCGAGTCCCTCCAGGCCGAGTTCGACCAGGCGGTGTCGACCGTCGAGGTGACCGTCCGCTCGCCGGACGGCCTTGTCGAGGTGGTGGTCACCGCCGGTGGACGCATCACCGACGTCCGGTTCCTCGGGCCGCTGCACACCCGCAGTCCGCGCGACGTGGCCGGTTCCGTGCAGGCCGCGGTCACCGCGGCAGCCGACGCCGCCGAATGGGCCCGGGAAAAGCTGCACAACGAGACGTTCGCCGCCTACCGACCGCTCGCGGGGGCCTGAGATGGACACACTGCGCGCGCTCTCCGCCCGACTGGACGAGGCGAGCGCCACGCTCACAGTCGTTTCGCACACCGTCACCGCCACCGATCCGGCCCAGGCCGCGTTCGGCGCCGACGCACCGGGCCGCCCGGGCGAGATCGGTCGGGCGCTGCACCGGCAGTGGACCACCGCCACCGACGATCGGGCCCGGGAGGCCCGCGCCGCTGCCGGTCGACTGGCCGCCGCCGCGGCTGCCGTGCGGGAGGCCGCCGATCGCTACGCCGAGGTCGACCGGGCGGCCCGCCGCCGGCTAACCGGGGAACCGTGATGGACGCGCTGGACCGGCTCGCCGAGCCCGGCCTCGACCTGCTTCGCCGGGTGGACAGACTGATCGCGGCCGGCGTCCCCGAGGGGCACCGGGTCTGGCCGCTGCTGCGCCGCATGCAGGTGCTGCCGGGCGACGCGGTTCGCAGCTTCCTCGACCTGCACCCGGTGCCGCTCGCCAGCGCCGGCCACGCGGTGCGCCGGCTCGTCCGGGGGTACGACGACGTCTCCGCCGCGCTCACCGACTCGGTGCTCTGGTCCGGTCCGGCCGCCACTGCGTACGGGCAACAACGGGCGGCGCTGTTACGCCACCTCGACGAGGGGCCGGACAGCCTGGTCGGGCGACTCGAATCCACAGCCGGTTACGCCGACGCCCTCGCCGACTGGGTGGAGGGCAGCCGTCTTGCGCTGGCCCGCACGTTGGCCGACGTGCTCCGCTCGGCCGAAGCGGTCGCCGTGGTCGCCGCCACCGCCACCGGTGCGTCGACGCGCCCCGGGCCGGTCGGGCCCGGTGTGGCCGACGCCGCCGAAATCGCCGCACGGGTGCTGGCGGTGCTCTGCGTCGCGTACGACGGTGCGGAGACGCTGCTGCGTCAGTGGGCGCCGAGCCTGGCCGAGACCGCGTGGCGCCCGCCAACGGACGGCCGACCCCGCTACGACCAGCCCACCCGGGTCGGCTGGTAACCGAGCCCGGCCCTGCGGCCGAGGCGGTGTTGCCTCTGGCTGCGCTCGCGTTGCCCCGGTTCTTGGTCCTCTGGCTGCGATCGCGTTGCCCCGGACAGGCCACGGCGTCGCTCGCGGGCACCTGACCTGAAGCCGGCGCCCACGGCGACGCCGTGGTCTTCCCCCTGCACCCCCGCAGGTCTGCCTCCACTCAACGCCGCCGAGGCACGTCTTGTCTCCTGCCCGGCCCCGGATTCAACCGTCCGGGCGAGCAGCAACGGCACGACGGGACGTTCGGCAATAGGTCGAGTCGACGGTCATGAATGGGAGCGGGGCGTAGCCGGCCGCTGCGCTTCGCGGCGTGACCCGTCGTAGGGTGGGGGGATGGGCATGCTCTGCGCGGTCAGCTTCAACCGGTACGGGCGGCTCTACTACCTCGACCCGGGCGAGTTGCGTCCGCAGGTGGGCGACCGGGTGCTGGTTCCCACCGATGACGGGCCCGAGGTGGCGGAGTGCGTGTGGGCCGCGCAGTGGGTGACCGAGGAGACCGACGGCTTCCCCCGCCTGGTCGGGCTGGCCGGCGACGACGACCTCCGCCGGGACGAGGCGTTGCGTCGGCGCAAGGCCGAGGCCAAGGTCGCCGCGAAACGGCTGATCCGCTCGCACGGCCTGCCGATGAAGGTGGTGGCGGTCGACCATGTGCTCGGCTCCGCCGAGAGCGGCGGTGAGCGCAGCACCGTCTACTTCACCGCTCCGCACCGGGTGGACTTCCGGTCCCTGGTCCGTGACCTGGGCGCGACCCTGCACTGCCGGGTGGAGCTGCGCCAGCTCTCCGCACGCGACTCCGCGCGGGTGCAGGGCGGCATCGGCTCCTGCGGTCGGGACCTGTGCTGCGCCACGTTCCTCACCGACTTCGAGCCGGTGACCATCCGGATGGCGAAGGACCAGGACCTACCGCTCAACCCGCTGCGTATCTCCGGCGCGTGCGGTCGACTGATGTGCTGCCTCAAGTACGAGCACCCGCTGTACCAGCGCTTTCAGGAGACCGCCCCGGCGGTCGGCAGTCGGGTCTCCACCCCCGAGGGTGACGGCCGGGTCGTCGGCCACAGCGTCCCGAGAGACGCGGTGACGGTACGCCTGGACGCGGACGGCTCCCGCTCAATGTGCTCCCGCGCCGACGTCTGCGGTTCCCGCCAAGCCCACGACCAGCAATACACCCCCTAACCCCGCGCCCGTTCCCCTCCCGCCCGCCCCCCCGGCTCCCGCCCGCCGCTTAGCCCAGTTGATCAAGAAGTTTGCGTCAGGAATCGGGTCCGTCATGACTTGCCACCGCACGCCGTGCGGCGACGTCGGCGGCGAAGCCGGGGGAGTCGGCCGCCAGCACCCGCACCGCCGCGTCGGACAGCGTCGCCGGGTCGGGCAGCGCGCTCGGGTCGAGCACCATCAGCGGTGCCTCCAGCACGCTGAGCCCCGCCGAGCGGGCCACCGCCAGCAGCTCGGGGGCCGTCTCGTGCACCCATTCGAAGGCTTCTGGCAGGCCCAGCTTCCGCTGGCGCTCGCGGACCGAGACCACGTCGGCCAGCGACGGCGGCTCGGTGGCGTCGATCCGTGGGCGGGCGTAGAACGGCCAGCCGGCACCTTCGCGGACGAACAGCACCAGCGCGCCATGTTCCTCCGCACCGGCGACGTCGCGGGGCACCGCGTCGTAGAAGCGTTCCAACCGGTCGAAGACGTGCTTGTGTAGCGGATCCACCGCGCGAGACTACACGTCCCAGCCAGTGGACGGTGTGATCAATCTCGGGTGGCCGTGCGACCCCGGCCCTAACGTAGACTCAATAGACCCACGGGCCGACGTCGTCCCCACCATGATCCAACCTGAGTGACGACAGGAGGCCCGGTGGCTCAGCCGTACGCGGACACAGAACAGCCGCACCCGCACAGCCCGCAGGCGTCCCCGACGCCCCACCCCCGTCCGTCCGCCCAGGGTCTCTACGACCCAGCGCAGGAGCACGATGCCTGCGGCGTGGCCTTCGTGGCGGACCTGCACGGCCGGCGTTCACACTCGGTCGTCGCCAATGGGCTCGGCGCGCTCTGTCGGCTGGACCACCGGGGCGCCCGTGGCGCGGAGCCGAACACCGGCGACGGCGCCGGCATCATGATCCAGGTGCCCGACGCGTTCCTGCGCGCGGTGGCCGACGTCGTGCTTCCCCCAGCGGGCGAGTACGCCACGGGGCTGGTCTTCCTCCCGGACGACGATGCCGCCGAGGCGCGTGCCCGCCGGGTGGTCGAGAAGTACGCGCTGGTCGAGGGTGCCGACCTGCTCGGCTGGCGGGACGTGCCGATCGACCCGAGTGACCTGGGCGAGACCGCCCTGGCGGCGATGCCCCGGGTCCGGCAGCTCTTCCTGGCCGCGCACCGCCTCACCGACACGCCCGACGGGCCGGCCGGCTCCCCGCTGCGCGGCCTCGAACTGGACCGGGTGGCGTTCTGCCTGCGCAAGCAGGCCGAACGGGAGACCGCCGAGCGCGGCGTCCCGGCGTACTTCCCGTCGCTGTCCAGCCGCACCATGGTCTACAAGGGCATGCTCACGCCCGACCAGTTGCCGGCGTTCTACCCGGACCTGCGCGACGAGCGGGTGGACAGCGCCATCGCGCTGGTGCACTCCCGCTTCTCCACTAACACCTTCCCGTCCTGGCCGCTGGCGCACCCGTACCGGTTCATCGCCCACAACGGCGAGATCAACACGATCCGGGGCAACCGCAACTGGATGCAGGCCCGCGAGGCGCTCCTGCGCTCGCCGAACGTGCCGGGCAACATCCGGCGGGTCTTCCCGGTCTGCACCCCCGCCGCCTCCGACTCGGCGAACTTCGACGAGGTCCTGGAGTTGCTGCACCTGGCCGGCCGGAGCCTGCCGCACGCGGTGCTCATGATGATCCCCGAGGCCTGGGAAAACGACCCGGGGATGGACCCGGCCAAACGCGCCTTCTACCGCTTCCACGCCAGCCTGATGGAGCCGTGGGACGGTCCGGCGTCGGTGGCCTTCACCGACGGCGAGATCGTCGGCGCGGTGCTGGACCGCAACGGGCTGCGCCCGGGGCGCTGGTGGCAGACCGACGACGGGCTCGTGGTGCTCGGCTCCGAGGCGGGTGTCCTCGACCTCGACCCGGCCCACGTGGTCGCCAAGGGGCGCCTCCAGCCGGGCCGGATGTTCCTGGTCGACACGGTGGCCGGGCGGATCGTGCACGACGAGGAGATCAAGTCCGAGTTGGCCGCCGCCCAGCCGTACGGCGAGTGGCTGCACGCCGGGCTGATCGAGCTGAACGACCTGCCGGCCCGCGAGCACACCGTCTACACGCACGACTCGGTGCGCCGCCGGCAGCAGACCTTCGGCTACACCGTGGAAGAGCTGAAGATCCTGCTCGGGCCGATGGCCCGCACCGGCGTCGAGCCGCTCGGCTCGATGGGCACGGACACCCCGATCGCGCCGCTGTCCACCCGGCCGCGGCTGCTCTACGACTACTTCCACCAGCTCTTCGCCCAGGTCACCAACCCGCCGCTGGACGCCATCCGCGAGGAGTTGGTGACCAGCCTGGCGTCGACAATCGGGCCGGAGGGCAACCTGCTCGACCCGGGCGCCGCGAGCTGCCGGCAGATCGTGCTCCCGCACCCGATCATCGACAACGACGAGCTGGCGAAGATCCTCTCCATCGACGAGGACGGCGACCTGCCCGGCTTCAAGGCCGTCCGGGTCTCCGGGCTGTACCGGATCCGGGAGGGCGCCGCGGGGATCAAGGCGCGGCTGACCGAGATCTGCCGGCACGTCTCCGAGGCGATCGAGGACGGCGTGCGCATCCTGGTGCTCTCCGACCGGGACTCCAACGCCGACCTGGCGCCGATCCCGTCGCTGCTGCTCACCGCCGCCGTGCACCAGCACCTGGTCCGCGAGCAGACCCGTACGCGGGCGGCGTTGATCGTCGAGTCCGGGGACTGCCGGGAGGTGCACCACGCGGCGGTGCTGATCGGCTACGGCGCGGCGGCGGTGAACCCGTACCTGGCGTTCGAGTCGGTCGAGGACATGATCGCCACCGGCACGTTGGCCGGGGTGGAGCCCGCCGCCGGGGTGCGCAACTACGCGAAGGCGCTCGGCAAGGGCGTCCTGAAGATCATGTCCAAGATGGGCATCTCGACGGTCTCCTCGTACTGCGGTGCGCAGGTCTTCGAGGCGGTCGGCCTGGACAGCCGGCTGGTCGAGCGCTACTTCCGGGGCACCCCCAGCCGCATCGGCGGGGTGGGTCTCGCGGGCGTGCACACCGAGGTGGCCGCCCGGCACGCGCTGGCCTGGCCGCCGGCCGGCGCCGCCGCCTCCGACCGGTTGGAGGTCGGTGGCGAGTACCAGTGGCGCCGCGAGGGTGAGCTGCACCTGTTCAACCCGGAGACGGTCTTCCTGCTGCAACACGCCACCCGCAGCCGGCAGTACGACGTCTTCCGGCAGTACACCGCAAAGGTCGACGCGCTCGCGGCGCAGGCCGGTTCGCTGCGCGGGTTGTTCACAGTGCGCACCGGAGTTCGTCCGGCGGTGCCGATCGAGGAGGTCGAGCCGGCCACCGAGATCGTCAAGCGGTTCGCCACCGGCGCCATGTCGTACGGGTCGATCTCGGCGGAGGCGCACGAGACGCTCGCCATCGCCATGAACCGGCTCGGCGGCAAGTCCAACACCGGTGAGGGTGGCGAGGACGTCGAGCGGCTGCACGACCCGGCCCGGCGTTCGGCGGTCAAGCAGATCGCCAGCGGCCGTTTCGGTGTGACAAGCGAATACCTGGTCAACGCCGACGACCTCCAGATCAAGATGGCCCAGGGCGCCAAGCCGGGTGAGGGCGGTCAGCTGCCCGGCAACAAGGTGTGGCCGTGGATCGCCCGGACCCGGCACGCCACCCCCGGCGTGGGTCTGATCTCGCCGCCTCCGCACCACGACATCTACTCCATCGAGGACCTCGCCCAGCTGGTGCACGATCTGAAGTGCGTCAACCCGGCGGCCCGGGTGCACGTCAAGTTGGTCAGCGAGGTCGGCGTCGGCACCGTCGCCGCCGGGGTGGCGAAGCTCAAGGCGGACGTCATCCTGATCTCCGGCCACGACGGCGGCACGGGCGCCTCCCCGATGAACTCGCTCAAGCACGCCGGCACCCCGTGGGAGCTGGGGTTGGCCGAGGCGCAGCAGACGTTGTTGCTCAACAAGCTGCGCGACCGGGTCACGGTGCAGGTCGACGGCCAGCTCAAGACCGGCCGGGACGTGCTGATCGCGGCGCTGCTCGGCGCGGAGGAGTTCGGCTTCGCGACAGCGCCGCTGATCGTCGAGGGCTGCGTGATGATGCGGGTCTGCCACCTGGACACCTGCCCGGTCGGCATCGCCACGCAGAATCCGGTGCTGCGGGAGCGCTTCACCGGCAAGCCGGAGTTCGTGGAGAACTTCTTCCTCTTCCTCGCCGAGGAGGTCCGGGGGTACCTGGCCGAGCTGGGTTTCCGGTCGATCGAGGAGGCGATCGGGCAGTCCGAGGTGCTCGACGTGGCCCCGGCGCTGACGCACTGGAAGGCGCACGGCTTGGACCTGGCGCCCGTCCTGCACCTGCCGGAGCTGCCGGCCGGCGCGGCCCGACGCGGGATCCGCGCGCAGGATCACGGCCTGGATCAGGCGCTCGACAACGAGCTGATCGCGCTGGCCCGTCCGGCTCTGGCGGACGGGGCGCCGGTGCGCGTCGAGGTGGCGGTGCGCAACGAGCACCGCAGCGTCGGCGCGATGCTCGGCGGTGAGGTGACCCGTCGCTTCGGCGGTGCCGGCCTCCCCGACGACACCATCGAGTTCGTGCTGCACGGCACGGCTGGGCAGTCCTTCGGCGCGTTCCTGCCGCGCGGGGTGACCCTGCGTCTGCACGGCGACGCCAACGACTACGTCGGCAAGGGCCTCTCCGGGGGTCGGCTCATCGTCCGTCCGGACGCCGCCGCGCCGTTCCTCGACCCGGACGCCGAGCCGGGGCAGCGGGCCGAGGATCAGATCATCGCCGGCAACACCATCCTGTACGGGGCCACGGCGGGCGAGGTCTTCCTGCGCGGCCGGGTGGGGGAGCGGTTCGCGGTGCGCAACTCCGGCGCTACCGCAGTGGTCGAGGGCGTCGGAGACCATGGCTGCGAGTACATGACCGGCGGCACCGTGGTGGTGCTGGGCGCGACCGGCCGGAACTTCGCGGCGGGCATGTCCGGCGGCACGGCGTTCGTGCACCACCTGGATCAGGCCCGGGTCAACGCGGAGCTGGTCGACCTGTTGCCGCTGGGCGAGCAGGAGCAGTCGCTCCTGCACGAGTTGGTCCAACGACACGTGGCCGAGACCGGGTCGGCGGTCGCCGAGGAGCTGCTCAAGCGATGGCCGGAGGCGGTGGCCGAGTTCACCGCCGTGGTACCCCGCGACTACCGCCGGGTGCTGGAGATCATGCGGGCCGCCGAAGCAGCCGGCCGCGACGTCGACGACGCGGTCATGACAGAACTGACCGCGCCCGCTGTGCCGGCGATGCCGGTGCCGCCCGCCCCGCGGGTGGCTGCCCAGGAGGTGGCACGTGCCTGACCCGAACGGTTTCCTGCGCTACGACCGGCGGCTGCCGGCCCGCCGCCCGGTGCCGGTGCGGATCAGCGACTGGCGGGAGGTGTACCCGCCGGCCGGTGAGGAACTGGTCCGTGAGCAGGCCACCCGATGCATGGACTGCGGCATCCCGTTCTGCCACGACGGCTGCCCGCTGGGCAACCGCATCCCGGACTGGAACGACCTGGTGCGCACCGGCAACTGGGACGCCGCCGCGGAGTCGCTGCACGCCACGAACAACTTCCCGGAGTTCACCGGTCGGCTCTGCCCCGCGCCCTGCGAGGCGGCCTGCGTGCTCGGCATCTCCGGCGGTCAACCGGTGACCATCAAGCAGGTCGAGGTGGAAATCGCCGACGCCGCCGCGGCGCGCGGGTTCACCCCCCGTCCGGTGCCGGCGCCGTCGGGCCGGTCGGTCGCCGTCGTCGGCTCCGGGCCCGCCGGCCTCGCCGCCGCCCAGCAGTTGGCCCGCGCCGGTCACGCGGTGACTGTGTACGAACGCGACGACGCGATCGGTGGTCTGCTCCGGTACGGCATTCCCGACTTCAAGTTGGAGAAGCGGCACATCGATGCCCGGCTGGCCCAGCTCACCGCCGAGGGGGTGCGCTTCCGTACCGGCGTGAACGTCGGGGTGGACGTGACCGCCGAGCAGTTGCGTGCCGAGCACGACGCGGTGCTGCTGGCCTGTGGGGCGTTGCAGGGCAGGGACACGCCGGAGACCCCGGGGCGGGCGCTTCGGGGCGTACACCAGGCGATGGCGCACCTGGTCGCGGCGAATCGCGCGGTCGCCACGGCGGCCACCGACCAGGCCGGCGTGGTGGCCACCGCCGAGCGTCGGCTGGCGCGGGCGGTGTTGCCGGACGGCACCCCTATCGACGCGGCCGGCAAGCACGTGGTGATCATCGGTGGCGGTGACACGGCGGCCGACTGTCTCGGCGTCGCGCACCGCCAGGGCGCCGCGGGCGTGCACCAGCTCGACCTGTACCCGCAGCCGCCGCAGGAGCGCGACGAGGCACGGGACCCGTGGCCGACCTGGCCGTGGGTGCTGCGCAGCTACCCGGCGCACGAGGAGGGTGGCGAGCGGGTCTTCGCCGTGGCGGTGCAGGAGTTCGTGGACGACGGCACCGGTCAGGTGCGGGCGGTGCGGATCGCCGAGGTGACAGTGGAGAAGCGCGACGGCCGGCGGGTCGTCACTGTGGTGCCGGGCTCCGAGCGGGAGTTGCCGGCCGACCTGGTGCTGCTGGCGATCGGTTTCGAGGGCACCGAGCAGCAGCCGCTGCTGGCGCAGTTCGGCGTGGCCCGAAACCCTCGGGGCGCCATCGACGCCGGCGACGACTGGCAGACCGACGCCGACGGGGTGTTCGTGGCCGGTGACATGCACCGGGGCGCTTCGTTGATCGTCTGGGCCATCGCCGAGGGGCGGGCGGTCGCCGCCGCCATCCACGGCTATCTGGGCGGTGTTGGTGCGTTGCCGGCCCCGGTGGGCCCGGCCGCGCAGGCTCTCGCCGCTCGCTGAGGTACGGGCGCCCGGTCGGTGCGGCAGGTCCGCCACCGCACCGGCCGGGCATTCCCGCTGGTGAAGCCGCTCACAAAGGTGGGCAAAAAGGTTTAAGCCGGCAAGACTTGTCGGCTGCCGAACCGCGCCGCGATCGGTGTGAATGATCATGCTGCCGATCGCTGGAGGTCCGTCGTGGCCAGAGGTGCCACCTTCGCCGCGTTGCGCCACCGCAACTACCGGATCTGGGCGCTCGCCGGCTTCGTCTCCGTCATCGGCACCTGGATGCAGGTCCTCGGGGTCAACTGGTACGTCCTGAAGGAGACCGGCTCGGCGACGTCAATGGGCTTCGCCGTGCTGCTCCAGGCGGCGCCCACGCTGCTGCTCAGCGTCTGGGGCGGCGTGCTGGCCGACCGGCTGCCCGCCCGCCCGTTGCTGATCGCCGCCCAGGGCGCCCACGCGGTGCTCGCCGCCGGACTGGCGGCGGTCGCAGTGACCGGGGTCGGCGGCCTGCCGCTGATCTTCGCGATCTCGCTGGCCACCGGTGCCGTCTCGGCGATCGAAGGGCCGGTGATGGGGCGCTGGGCCGCCAGCCTCGTCGACCGGGAGACGCTGGGCAACGCGCTGGCGCTCGGCTCGCTCACCAACTCCGCCGGCCGCATCCTCGGCATGAGCCTCGGTGCCGTGGTGGTGGCCGCCGTCGGACCCGCCCTGCTGTTCGGCATCAACGCGGCCAGCTTCGCCGCAGTGGTGGTGGCGCTGTTCGCCGTACGCCCGGGAGCCGTGCCCGGCCTCTCGGCCCTGGACGCCGGCCGGGCACGGGGCGGTGTCCGCGCCGGGTTCGCCTACCTGCGTGGGCAGCCGGTGCTGCTCCTCGCGCTCGCCCTGTCGTTCGTGCTCGGCAGCCTGGGCCGCAACTACCAGGTGACAATGGCCGCGATGAGCGACGGGCCACTGAACGCCGGCGCCTCCGGGTACGGCCTGCTGTCGACGGTGTTCGCGGTCGGCACTGTGGTGGGCGCGCTCGTCGCGGCCCGCCGGCGTTCCCTGGGCTACCGGACGCTCGTCGTCGCGGGCCTGCTCGCCAGCGGGTTGCAGATCGTCGCCGGCCTCGCACCGGGCACCTGGAGCTTCGCCGCGGTGATCCTGCCGATCGCCGCCGCCGCGGTGGTCATCGACACCACAGTGGGCACCCGCGCCCAGCTCGACACCGACGGCGCGATGCGGGGCCGGGTGCTCGCCGCCCTGGCGGTCACCGGCTCGGTCTCCGCCGCGGTCGGCGCCCCGCTGCTCGGCTGGCTCGCCGAACACGCCGGGCCCCGGCAGACGCTCGTCCTCGCCGGAGCCGCAGCGGCGATCGCCACGACGGCGGCCGGCGTCGCCCTGGATCGGCAGCGTGGCCGCGCCGCGACCCTCGCGCTCGTCGTTCCGCGGCCCCGCCATCCGGTACGACGAGCGGCGTTCCGGGCCGCCCGCATGGTCCGGCCCGCCGGTGCGGTCTGCGTCATCGCGCCCGCCGAAGCCGGGGCGATGCGGTCGGGCGGAGTTCGGCTCCGGGAGTTGGTCACCGCCGGGCCGGTCGCGAACCGCTGAGACAGCGGTCACCCCCAGCGGCCCGCTTCCGGGACAGGGCGACACGAAGATCATCGTTACGCTGCGATCATGGACATAGAGGAGCGGCTACGGCGAACCCGCCGATGGCTGTGGATCGTGCTGATCGGGCTCTTCCTGAGTGGTGTCACAGCCTTCCCGCTGGAGATCGAGGTGCGCTGGCTGCTGCGCGTACTGGATCCGCTCGCCGGTCAACTGCCCGCTCTGGTCGCCTGGATAGAGCGGGTGCACACCGGGCTCGTGACGGCCGGCGAGGACTACCCGTTCCTGCTCTACGGCACCGACTGGTTGGCCTTCGCCCACCTGGTGCTGGCGGTGGCCTTCTGGGGGCCACTGCGCGACCCGGTGCGCAACGTCTGGGTGGTGCAGGTCGGCATGATCGCCTGTGCCGGCATCGTTCCGCTGGCCCTGATCTGCGGCCCGATCCGGGACATCCCCTGGTTCTGGACGGTCGTCGACCTGTCCTTCGCGGTCGGGGCGTTCCCGCCGCTCTGGTTCGCGTACCGGCACATCCGCGCCGTCGAGGCGAGCACGACCGAGGCGACAAACGCCCGGCCGGCCCAAACCCCGTAGAACCCCACCCGCCAGCACCGTCGGACGAGCTGCCGCACCCCCGCCGCGTCGATCATGGAGTTGTGGTGGGCGGAATGCCCACCGGTGCCCGGTCTGTGAGGCACCACAACTCCATGATCGACGCGGGCGTGGGGCTAGTGCGACATCAGGTGGTGCGACTCGCGGATCTTGGCCCAGGACTTCGGCTCGGTCGGCGGGGCGGCCTTACGGGCGGCGCTCGCCACGTCGGGCCGGCCGGCGGTGAACAGCCAGGTGGTGAACAGGTCGTCCAGGTCCAGCCCGGAGATTTGCTCGGCCAGTGCCTGGAACTGCTCGATGGTGCCGTTGCCGTAGCGGCGCTCGGCGGTCCAGGTCGGCAGGATCTCGAAGAACGCGTCGTCGCCGACGGCCAGCCGCAACTGGTGCAGGGTCATCGCACCCCGGTCGTAGACGGCGTTGTCGAAGATCCGAGCGGCACCCGGGGCGCCGGGCAGCACCTGCCAGAACCCGTCGTCGGCCGGGTAACTGGCGTAGGTGAAGTCGAAGACCTCCTGGGCGGTGCCCTCGCCCTGCTCCTCCGACCAGAGCCACTCGGCGTACGAGGCGAAGCCCTCGTTGAGCCAGATGTTGCGCCAGTCGGCCACCGAGACCGAGTCGCCGAACCACTGGTGGGCCAGCTCGTGCGTCACCACGTAGGTGTTGGCGCCGCGTCGCCAGAAGCCCGGCCCGTACACCGGGCGGGTCTGCGTCTCCAGCGCGAAGCTGATGCCGTCGATCGGCCCGGCCACGCCGCCCTGCGCCTCGAACGGGTACGGGCCGAAGATCCCGCTCCCCCAGTCGACGATCTCGGCGGTCCGCTCGATGCTGGCCCGCGCGGCCGGCCCGAGGGCCCCCAGCGAGGTGCTGTACGCGTTGATCACCGGCTGGCCGCTCGGGGCGGTGTCGGTGACTATGTCGTACTGGCCGATGGCCATGAACGCCAGGTAGGTGGCGGTGGGGGAGGTGGTCCGCCAGATCCACCGGGTGCGGTTGCCGGCCTCGGCCAGCGGCGGGCTCGGCTGCACGCCGTTGCTGATCACCTCGACGCCGGTGGGCACCGACACCGAGATGTCGTAGGTCGCCTTGTCCAGCGGGTGGTCGTTGCTCGGGAACCACCACCACGCGGACTCGGGCTCGTTGACGGCGAGGGCGCCGTCGTCGGTACGCGTCCAGCCGGTGTAGCCGTTGACCAGGGCCTCCGACGGGACACCGGAGTAGCGCACGACGATGGTGAGCTGCTGGCCCCGGGTCACAGTGCGGGCCGGGGTGACCACCAACTCGTGCGCACCAGCGGTGCTGGTGCTCGCCGCCCAACCGTTGACCCGAACCGACTCGACGTCGAGCAGGAAGTCCAGATTGAACGTCGAAAGGTCCGCGGTGGCGGTGGCGAGGATGGTGGTGGTGCCGGTGAGCAGGTCGGTGGCCGGTTCGTAGCGCAGCCGGACGTCGTAGTGCTCGACGTCGTAGCCGCCGTTGCCGTAGTCGGGGAAGTAACTGTCGCCCAGTCCGGGCGCGCCGGGTTGCGGCGCGGCCGAGACGACCGGACGGCCCCAGCCCGTCGGGGCGGCCTGGCCGGGGGTGCCGGCGAGCATGGTGCCGGCGGTGGTGAGGGTCAGGGCGGTGGTGGCCGCCGTGAGGACTCGTCGCACGGGGTGGACTCCCTCCATCGGGTGTTCGCCAGGCCAACCTAATCGACAACTGTGAACGTCGTCGGCCTGCCACACCCATCGGCGGTCGTCGCGCTCTGGCGTCCCTTGCACCGCAAGGTCACACTGTGTTGATCGGAGGTGACACGTGCGACGCTCGGAGTTACCCAATCGGGAGTTGATCGGCCAACGGCAGTCGACAGCGGGCCGGGAACGGCTGCCGGCCGGCGGCCTGGAGTTGTTCGCGCTGCTCGCCCGGCTGCTGCGGCGACCCCGTCGCGGCGATCGCCGGCTGCCGCTGCTGTGGCTGGTCCGCTCCGACACCGCGGATCTGATGGTGCCGCTGCGCCGGTTCCTCGGCCAGGGCCCACGGCGGCGGGTCCCGCACGCCGTGCTGGACGCCGACGCGCCGCCCGGCGCCGGGGACGTGCCGGCGCTGCTGCGCGAGCTGCACCGGCAGCTCTCCCTGGAGGCCTTCGGCGCCGCCCGGCTGCGCTTCCGGCACTATCCGCTCGCCGACTGGCTGATGCAGCAGAGCCTCAGCCTGGGCGTCGACGCCGACGACAGCCGCGCCGCCCTGGTCCGCCGCCTGCGCGACCGCAGGGGCCCGCGCACGCCGGAGGCGTTGCCCTCCGGCGGCGACGCGGTCAGCATCGTCTCCCAGGTGCTGCTCTGGCTGGTCCGTCGGGCCGTGCCGGGGGTGGTCTTCCGGGCTGCCGTCTCCGGTCGGGTGCCGGTGCTCGGGCGGCACTACAACTGGTTCATGCGTCAGCAGTACCTGGCGCCCCGGCAGTCGGTCACCTTCCTCGGCTTCGCCGAGCGCCTCACCGCGGGCTGGCGCGACGGGGAGCAACCCGACCAGGTCAACAAGCTGCTGCTGCACGCGTTCCTGGAGGACCTGCGGCAGGCGTACCGGCGTCGGCCGTGGCGCCCGTCGGACTGGCGGCGCACCGCGTACCCGGCTCTGCTGATCGACCACGTCGCCCCCGGCAACGTCGGCGGGGACCTGGTCCGACTGATCGGCGACGTCCGTACCGAGACCGGCCGCAACGACCCGCTGCTCGTCATCGCGTCCGGTGGGCGGCCCCCGCCGGAACTGCCCGAGCCGCACCCGTTGACCGAAGCCGACGAGGCATTCGACGAGTGGGTCGAGGCGCTGCCGGAGATGCGCCGCCTGCGCCGCCCGGCCGCCTGGCTCGTGGCGCTGCGCCCCGACGACACCGACACCGGCCCACCCTCCCGTGCCGGGGTGCGCCCCTTCTCCGCGCCCGACCCGCCGTGGTGGTCGCGACGCTTCCTGCCGACGGCGCTCTGCCTGGTGCTGGTGGCGGTGCTCGGCCTGTGGGTGGCCAGCCGGTGGGGACCGGGCTGTCACCCCTCGCTCACCGGCCAGGTCTCGGTCGAGGTGGTCGGCAAAGGCGAGTGTGTCGGCTACAGCGACAGCGCCTCGCAGGTGTTCAACAACGACCCCGGCCAGGACCGGCTGCGCACAGTCCAGAAGCGCATCTTCGCGCAGAACCGCGCCGCCGAGGAGGTCTGGCAGCGCAGCGACCGACGACGGCCCTTCCTCACCCTGGTCTACCTGGGCACCCTGACCGGCAATCTGACCCGCGCGGACGAGGAGTCGTACGTCTCCGAGCGCGAGGAACTCGAAGGCATGGCCACCGCCCAGTACGCCTTGCTGAAGGAGTCGGCCGGCGCCAACGGCGCCGCGCTGCTGCGGATCGTGGTGGCCAACGGTGGCCGCCAGATGATCTACGCCGACCGGGCGGTGGCGATGCTGGCCGAGCTGGCCCGGGACGACCCCACGGTGCTCGGCGTGGTCGGGCTGGTGGAGAGCCGCACCAGCACCGCCCGCGCGCTGCGCGAGCTGAACCAGGTCGGGCTGCCGGTGCTGGCGCCCACCCTCTCCGCCGACAAGATGGACGCCAACTCCCGCCTCTACCTCCAGATCTCCGCACCGAACAAGGACCAGGTGAAGCTGGTCGACGCGTACGCCAAGCAGGTGCTGAAGGTCGACGAGGCGCACGTCTTCTACACCACTCTGGAGGGCAGCACTCTCACCGAGGACCTCTACGTGGGCACCCTCGTCGACGGGCTCCGACAACAGTTCGGCCCCCGGCTCACCCGCCTCGACGCGTGGCGCACCGGGCAGCGGCTGACCGACGAGTGCGGCTACACCGGGATGCTCTTCTACGCGGGTCGGTGGTCGGAGTTCGACGGTTTCCTGCGGGCGTTGCGCGAGTGCGGCGGCAACCCGCCCCGACACCTCGTCGCCGACGACTCGGCCAACCGGTACATGGCCAACCCGGGGCTGCGCGCCGCAGCACCCGGCAACCTGCCCGTCACGTACGTCTCCAAGGCGGCCCTGGCCACCTGCGCTGCGCTGCGGGCCGCCCAGGACCGGCGCGACGACGACGCCCGGGCCAGCTTCCTGTCCTGGATCCAGGCCGACGACCTGCTCGACCCGCCGCGCTGCCGGCCCGGCTCCGAGGAGCAGGTCGGCGAGCGGGTCAGCCTCGCCTACGACGCGTCGATGATGCTGGTCCGGGCGGTGGAGAGCCTCGCCGCCCGGCTGCACCACGCCGACCCCCGGCAACGCTGGAAGCCGGATTCGGTGAACCCGGTGGGCGTGCACGCGGAGGTGCTCCGGCAGAACGCCGGGCAGGGCTACCCGGGCGTGGCCGGGCTGATCCGGTTCACGCCCGACTCGGGGGAGCCGGTCGACAAGCGGCTGGCCCTGATGCGTGTGGAGCAGGTGCCCGACGTGGCGAGGGCGCCGGTGGAGGTGTTCCGCTGCGGGGCCGCCGACGCCTCCGGCCCGGCGGCGTGCGGCCCCGCCTGACCGGTCCCGCGTGACACGTCCTCGCAGGACTGTCCGGGTGCCGCCGGTGTCCGTTAGGGTTCCTGGGACCAGGCGGCCGTGGCGTTGGGGGCAGAGGGTGGGCAGGCTCGCGTCGGCGTACGGGCAGGCGGTCAACTCCCACCGGGCGGCTCGGGCGCATCTGGACACCGCCCGCAGCGCCCTGGGGGCGGCACCGACCACCGTCGCGCCGGTCGGCGCCGACGACCTGGTGACCCGCCTCGCCCGCCTCGGCGCGGCCCTGGCAACCCCCGCCCCGGGCGTCACCCCGCTGACCGACGATCCGGCCGCGGTGCGGATCGGCGAGGCGTCCACAGCGGACGGCGCCTTTCCGGTGCTGGTCCCGCTCGGCGGCGGCCACCACCTCGCAGTGGACACCGACGCCCGCGACCCGCAGGTCGCCGGGCTGCTGCGGGCGCTGGTGCTGCGGCTGGTCGCCACCGCGCCGCCCGGTCAGGTCCGCGTCGCCGGCATCGACACCGCAGCGCTCGGTGCCACCTTCGGCCCGCTGCGACCGCTGCTCGACGCCGGGGTGCTCGACCCGCCGGCCACCGGTGAGGCCGAGGTGGCCGCGCTGCTGGACGCCGCCGAGCAGCACGCCCGCGCCGCGCAGCACGGCCAGCAGGCCGCCCGCCGACTGCTGGTGGTGGTCGCCACCGCCGCACCGCCGCCGCGCGAGCTGGCCCGGCTCGCCGCGCTCACCCACGCGGGCCCGGCCGCCGCCGTGTGCGTGCTGCTCGCCGGCCACCCGCCCCGGCTGCCCGGCGAGACCGCGCCGCCGCTGGGCGGCACCACAGCGGTGCGGCTCAACCAGGGGTACGCGCACGTCGGTGACCCGCCCGGCACCCCGTTCAGCCCCGACGGCAGCGGGCTCGCCGCGCCCGTCCTGCTCGATGGCGACCCGCCGCCCGCCTCGGTACGCGCGCTCGCCGAGCACCTCGGCGCCGCCAACCGTCGCGCCGACGCGTTGCCCTTCACCGACCTGCTGCCCGAACGGCGTTGGGCCGAGTCCGCCGGCAACGGTCTGCGGACGGTGATCGGCCGGGCCGGCGGCGCCTCGACGGTGGCCGGCGACACCGCGCTGACGCTCGCCTTCGACGACGCCACCCCGCACTGGCTGGTCGGCGGGCGCACCGGCGCCGGCAAGACCGTCTTCCTCCTCGACGTCCTCTACGGGCTGGCCGCCCGCTACTCGCCTGCCGAGTTGCAGCTCTACCTGCTCGACTTCAAGGAGGGCGTGAGCTTCACCGAGTTCGTGCCCACCGGTCGGGACCCGTCCTGGCTGCCGCACGCCCGTGCCGTCGGCATCGAATCCGACCGCGAGTACGGTCTCGCGGTGCTGCGCGAACTGCGCCGGGAGGCGCAGCGCCGGGCCACCGCGCTCAAACGGCACGGCGTCACCAAGCTCGCCGACCTGCCCCCTGACAATCCGCTGCCGCGCATCGTGACGGTCATCGACGAGTTCCACGTGCTGCTCGCCGGCAACGACGCGCTGGCCCGCGAGTCCGTCGACCTGCTGGAGGAGTTGGCCCGCAAGGGCCGCTCGTACGGCATCCACCTGGTGCTCGCCAGCCAGAGCATGACAGGCATCGAAGCCCTCTACGGGCGCGCCGAGGCGATCTTCGGACAGTTCGCGTTGCGGGTGGCGCTGCCCGGCGGTGGCGGGGTGCTCGACCAGCTCAACGACGCCGCGGCGGCCCTGCCGATCGGTTCCGCCGTGGTCAACACCGCCGCCGGCGCGGTCGGCGCCGACACCGTGCTGCGCTTCCCCGACGCGCACGCCGCCGCGGCGGACCTTGCCGCGTTACGCCACGACCTGTGGCAGGCCCGCCCGCCGGGCTCGCGGGCACCGGCGGTCTTCAAGGGGTACGAAGCGGCGCGGATCGAGGACGACACCACCTTCGGCGGCCTGCGCCCCGGTGGTCGACGCCCGATGGCCCTGGTCGGCCGAACCGTCGACGTGCACGGCACCACCGCACTGTTCCTGATGGACACCACCCCCGGCCGGCACCTCGCCGTGGTGGGCACCGCACCGACCGGCGCGGACGTGCTGCGCGCCGCGACACTCAGCCTGGCCCGCCAGCACACCCCCGGCGACGCGCGGTTCCACCTGGCCTGCCTGGTCACCGTCGCCGACCCGGTCGCCGACGACACCGAAACGCTGCTGCGGGCCGCCGGCCACCCGGTGCACCGCCTCGACGCGGCCGGGCTGCGCGACCGGATCGCCGTGTTGGCCGCCGAGCCCACCGGCCGCGAATACCTTGTGGTGTTCGGCATGGACGCCGCCGCGCCCGTGCTCGGTGCCACCGACCCCGGCACGTTCCGCTCCGGCCTGGACGACCTGCGTACCGTTCTGCGCCAGGGGCCCGCGCAGGGAGTGCACCTGCTCGGCTGGTGGCGAGGCCTCCGCCGACTCGCCGACGACCTCGGCGGCACCCAGAACCGCGACGACGTCGCCTGCCTGGTCGCGCTCAACGTGCCCGGCGCCGAGCTGGCCCTGCACCTCGGCGCGCACGACCTGACCTACACGCCCCGCCCCGACCGGGCGCTGCTGATCGACCGGCACGACCAGCGCACCCGGCTGATCGTCCCGTTCGTCGGCGACGGGCACGACCCGGACGGGGAGCGGTGACAGTGTCCTTCGAGGAGTACGCGGCGCTGGCTCGACAACTCTCCGACCAGCACCGCGCCGGGGAACAACACGCCGCGGCCGAATCCGCGCGCCGCCGCGACCTGCACGCCGCCGTCGACTACCTCCAGCAGCGGCTGACCGCCCAGGGGCAGCGCCTCGACCAGCTCGGCCGAGCCATCGGCATCGACCAACCACCCGCCACCCCCGCCGCAACGGCGGGACGGCCCGGCGAGACCGTTGCCTGGCCCGGTCCACCCGGGTCGCCCTCCGCTGCCGGTGGCCCTTTCTCCGCACCCGGAACCGGGGACGGGGAACCCGCCGGCGCAGCCGGCGCGCCGGGGCGGGCGGGGGTCGGGGCGTACCCCCAACTGCCGGCGGGGGAGGCGCGGCTGGCGCTGCCGACGGCGGTGAGCCCGGCGGGCGGCGGGGTACCCGCGCAGCGTGCGGCGGCGGCCGACCCGGCGGTCGAGTTGGAGCTGGCCCGGCGGATGGCCGACGAGGCCGACCGGCACGGGCAGCAGGCGGAGTTGCTGGCCCAGCGGCCGGCGCTGCTGCCGACGTGGTCGCCGCTGGCCCGGGCGGTCGCCGTCTACGCCGGGTGCGGCGCGGCGGCCGGGGTGCTCGTGCTGATGCTGGTGCTCGCCTCCGGTGTCGGTCTGGTGGACGGGTTCACCCTCGGCGCGTGGATCTGCGCGGGGTTGCCGGCGGTGGCGTTCTTCGGCGGGTACCTGGTGCTGGGCCGGTGGGGGCGACCCGCGATGGTCGCCGGCACCCCGCCGCGCTACCTGCCGCTCGGGTTCCTGATCTGTTTCCTGGTGGTGCCGATGGCCTACTGCGCGTACCTGCTGATGGTCCGCGGCCTGCGCTGATGACTGACCTGGCATCCGGTCTGCGCTTCGCCGCGCAGCCGGTCGTCAGCGTGTTCGTGCCGGGCGTCACGGCCCGGGTGCCGGAATTCGCCGACGGCGGCGTCGTGCCGCTCGACGTGCAGACCTACTCCCTCGAGCGGGACGAACCGTACGCCCGTGTCGCCGAGTACGACCTGGTCTTCGACGAACTGCCACCGCTCCTGCACCGCTACCTGGCCCACTGCCTGCGGGTCGCCTGTGCCGCCGGCGACACAGTGGTCTGGCTCGGCTTCGAAGGCTCGTTCCACTTCGACCACCTCCTCACCGAGGCAGTCGCGTCGCAGGTGTACGGGGTCTGCGCGCCCGGCGGCGAACCTGTCGTGGCCCCGGATCTGCGAACCCTCCGAACACCGGAGTGGCGACTGGTCGTCACCGCCCACGGGAGCCTGCTGTAGGGGCGAGACCTCCGCGGCGCCTACACGCTGACCCCGGCTCGACTGGTCCCGGGCATGATCCACTCGGCTTTGCGGAAATCGGGGTGTCTGGGCCGGTGGGAAACCCCGACATCCTGAAACCCGTGTCGAACATCGGCCGGCTGACCACCCAACCCGGCCATCCACTGTGTTCGCCTCAGTGCCGTAGTCTCGCGCCCCGAGCGCAGTCGGTGCGCCACCCGCTCGCCGAGGGTCCGGATCATCACGCCTCGACGTCTCGCGAGCGGCCGTCGAAAGGTTGGTCAGGGAATTGCAGGGACAGACGTCCACCCAGGTCGAGCCGATGTCGACAGGGGGCGGGATTGCGGTTTCGCCGGTCAACGCCGGTGCGGCGACGCCCCGACCCGAGCAGGAGCCAGGGCCGTCGGTCGTCGCCGCGTCACAGCAGGCCGGCGCGGGCGCGGTGGTCGCCGGTTTCGGGCTGATCGCAGTCGGCGCGGTCGCCGGCTGGGCGATCTGGCGCAGCGGCGCCTCCGCGGCGAAGATCCAGCCCGAGGACACCACTGGCGTCTTCCTCACCCTGTTGGTCTTCGCCGCAGCGGTCGAGCGGATCCTGGAACCGTTCTCCCGGTGGCTGCCAGGACGCGCCGCCGAGGCCGCGCTGTCCCGAACGGTGACCGACGTGAACAGCCGGGTCGACGGCCCCACCGAGGCTGACCGCGAGGCCGTCGCCGTGGCCACCGCCAAGGTCGCGCGCGCGAAGGCGAACCGCACAATCGTCGCCTGGGGTCTCGCCAGCGGGATGGCCACCGTGGCGTCCAGCGCCGGCGGGTTCTACGTTCTGCACGCGGTCGCCGGCGCCGACTGGAACGGAATCGCGGTCTGGGTCGACGCCGTCGTGACCGGTGTGATGGTCGGCAGCGGCACCAAGCCGTTGCACGACCTGATCACCCGGGCCCAGAACGGCCCGCCGTCGCCGTAGCGCTTTTGCCGGCCCGGCTGAGCTCGCCGGCGGGCATGATCCACTCGGTTTCACGGAAGTCGGGGTATCCCCGCCAGCGGGATACCCCGACTTCAGCTATCTAGTGTCGATCTTGGGCTGGTTTGGTCGGCCGGTGGGCCTGTCGCTGCCGATCCGCGCCGTGCTCCGTGTCGTCGGCGGCCTGTGCGGCGGCCACGAGGACTTCGTCGAGTTCGCGGTCGGTGAGACCTTCGTCTTCGAGCAGGCCGAGCAGCAGCACCGTCCGGTGTCGGTGGCGTCGGCGTGTTCGTCGCCGTTCGTGCTCGGTCGGGTGTCCGCTGGGCGAACTCCGTCGAAGCCGCTCGCTGGGGCGACCAGTGTCCATCAGATGGCCCGGGAGCAAGCGGCCGGTCGCGCGGGGTGCGCGGATCTCGTACGCTCCCATGTGGTCTCCGCCGGTGCGGTGGTGGAGGCGATGGTCGATCACGGGGAGGTGCGCGTGAGCGCAGCACAGATCATCGCGAGGTTGGCGGCGGCGTCGCAGAAGCTGGACGAGGCGAAGGCCAAGACCGCAGCGGCAGCCCAGGACGCCGCCGAGGCGCGAGCACTCGTCGCCGGCGCGCTGGAGGGTGTGGCCGCCGGTCCACTGGTCGGCATGATCGATGCGTACCGTCAGGCGCTCGCGCAGGCGTCCCAGGGTGGCGACCCGGCCAAGCAGCATGTGCAGGAGACGATCGCCAAGGTCCGAGCGCTGGGAAACTGACCACGGGTGGTGGCAGCGGGGCCGCTTGGGCAACAGTCACCGAGTTCATGCCGTGCTGCCGAAGGCGGTCGCCGGGACGCTCTTGGCGACGGCGGTCGGGTTGACCCTCGATTTGCCGGTTCAGCGGGTGATGCGGAACGTCTGCTCAAACCGCGGTCCGCCACAGCCCACGTCGCCGCACAGGTCGAAGCCTCCGCTGATCAGGGCCACACCGGGCTTGATGACGAGGCCGCCACCCTCCACCCACGCCCGCCCGGTCGCGATCTGCGGCTGGCCGGTGCAGTGGACAGGACCCCAACCGGAGGCGTATGCGACCCTGTCGCCCGACCGTTGTCGAATGATCAGCTCGACGCCACCGGACAGGCCGGATTGGCAGGTCACGGCGATGCTGACGTCCACGGCGACGCCGCGCGCGACCAGGGTCGCGGATGTGACCTCGCCGTCACTTGCCGCGCTGGCCGGAGTGGGCGCCAGCATCACGAACAGTGACAGCCCGAGTAGTGCGATGGTGGTGATGATGCGGCGCACGAGGTTCTCCTTGCCGGAGTGGGTGCTTACCTGGCGTCACCATAGCCCTCTCCGACAGTGACGGAGATCAATCAGCGGGAGATTCTTTCCGAGGCGCGCGCTCGATGACGACGACCGGGATCTCGCGGTCGGTCTCCTTCGCGTAGCGGGCGTACGTCGGGAAGACCTTCGTCATCACCGGCCACAGCCGGACGCGCTCCTCGCCGGAGGCGGTCCGGGCCCGACCCGTGATCCGCTCCGCGCCGACCTGGATCTCCACCGCCGGGTCGGCGCTCAGGTTCAGGTACCAGGCGGGGTGCGTGGCCGCGCCGCCGTTGGACGCCACCAGCAGGTAGTTGTCGCCGTCGCGCCCGTACATCAGGGCCGTGCGGCGCAGCGTGCCCGATCGGCGTCCGCGGGTGGTGAGCAGCAGCGAGGGTACGCCGTGGAAGGTGCCCCCGTCGGCGCCGTCGGTCCGTACGTAGCGCCGGATGTGGCTGGCGACCCAGCCGACCGGGCTGTCCTCGACCGTCTCGTTCTGCTCGTGTGTGGTCACGCCATCGCCTCCATCGTCGAGCCCGGACGGTCGAACGGGGTGTCGATCATACGCGGGGCTTATGCGGTGGCCGGCGCTCAAGAGGGTGCCGGCGGTTGTGGTCGAACGTGATGTCTGTGAGTCATCGTGATGACTCACAGACATCAGGCTCTCCAGGGACATGGCCTCCCGGGGCCGCAGGCTCCCCGGGCCGCAGGGACCGAGCCGGCGGGGGAGGGTCAGGCGCGCGAGCGCGGCAGGCAGCACTTCTTGTACTTGGCGCCGGATCCGCACCAGCAGGTGTCGTTGCGGCCGGGCGGCCAGGCTGTCACGCCCGACTCGTCGAGGCTGTCGGCGTACTCGTCGAGGGTTTCCTCGCTGGTGGGGTCGCTGCCGGTGCGTTCGGCGAAGGCCGCCAGGTCGGCGACAGTGCCGACGACCACGCCCAGGTCGGCGCCGCCCATCCCGGAAGCGTCGACGAGGGCGCGTTCGATCTGGGCGCGGTGCTCGTCCCAGGTGGCGGGGTAGCTGTCGATCAGGGTGGGCCAGCGCAGCAGCAGCGCGGTGAACTCCGCCTGCGGCCAGAACAGCAGCGTCGCCGGGCCGTCGTCCAGGGCGTCGAGCGCGTGGGTGCTCGCGGCGCGCAGCCGGTCGGCGAGGTTGTCGTACTCGTCGTGGGGTAGGCCCTGCTCTTCGCGCAGGTCGTGCCGCCGCTGGGCCAGGCCGTAGATCATGGCTGCGGCCTCGTCCTGGGCGTCCTCGGATTCGTGCTGCTGGGTGCGGGTCCGTTCCAGGATGGCGTCCAGTGCCCCGGTGAGCCATTCCAGCGCCGTGTCGGCGTGGCCGGACTCGGCCAGCTCGTCGATCAGGTACGTGGCCGCGGGGTCGGTCTCCAGCAGCGGACGCAGGGCGGTCAGCTCGGCCATGCCCTCGTCCGAGCGGTCGAGACGCAGCAGCAGACCGCCGCGGACCGCTCGGGCGTACGCGTTGTCGTCCGGCTGCTCGGCGATGGCGCGGGTGGCCAGGGCGAGCGCGTCGGCCAGGTCACCGGCCTGTTCCAGGATGTCCGCGGCGACCAGCAGGGCGTACCCGGTGTCGTCGGGGTCCGCGACCCGCCCCTCGTCGACGGCGCCCACCAGTTCGGCGACGAGCGCGGCCGGGTCGGGGCTCTTGGAGCCCAGGACGCCGATCTCGTCGATGCGGTCGGCGGTCAGCAACTCGGACATGGGCGCATCCTGAAAGACGACTGTCGGTGGGTGGGGGAGCGGTCAGCGTACTCCTGGACATGGAGCAGCCCGGGCGGCGAACCGCCCGGGCTGCGTCACGTTCCCTCAGCGGGTCGCCGGCATGGTGGCGAACTCGCCGGCTAGCTCCGACTCGACGATCGTCGCGGCGGACGGCCGGCGACCGGCCGACGGCCGCCGGGCGGACGGGACGGCGAGGGCCGCGAGCGCGGCGGCCAGGGCGATCGCCGTGAGGACGAGAAACCCCATCGTGAAGCCGGCCTCCCGGGGCAGGCCGTTGGCCTGCGGGTGGGCGGTGATCACGCCGCTGACCACTGCCGCGCCGATCGCGCCGCCGATGGTGCGGATGTTGGCGTTCATACCGGTCGCGACGCCGGTCTGGCTGGCGGGCACGCTGGCGACGATCAGGTTGGCCATCGACGCGAAGGCCAGGCCGATGCCGAGGCCGACCAGGCCACCGGCGATGGCGACCTCCCAGCGGGTGTCGTGCGCGGTGGCGAGCATCGCGGAGGCGGCCACGTTGAATGTGGCACCGGTGGCGAGCTGCGCCTTGGCGCTGAAGACGGCCTGGAGTCGCCCGGCGATGACGCCGGCGACGAACATCGCGCTGACCATCGGGAGCATGAGCAGACCGGCCTGGCTGATGCTCGCGCCGAAGCCGTAACCGGCGGCGGTAGGGGTCTGCAGGAACTGCGGGAGGAACGCGTACATGGAGAACATCGACGCGCCATAGAGCAGGGCGACCAGGTTGGTGGTCCAGACGCCGGGCAGGCGCATCATCCGCATGTCGATCAGCGGGTTGTTGGACCGCAACTCGGTGACCAGCCAGCCGGCCAGCAGCACCACGGCCAGGGCCAGCAGACCGAGTACCCGGGTGGAGGTCCAGCCCCAGGTGGCGCCCTGGCTGATCGGCAGCAGCAACGCGACCAGCCAGCCGGAGAGCAGCAGTGTGGCGCGCCAGTCGATGCGACCGGGGGTGCGGACCGGCGACTCGGGCACGAACAGGTGCGCGGCCACGGCGGTCAGCCCGACCACGACCATCGGGATCCAGAACAGCCAGCGGTAGTCCAGCGTGCTGACGATCGGGCCGGCCAGCACGATGCCCAGGCCACCGCCGACGGCGACGATCGCCGAGATGGCGGCCACCGCGGTGGAGACCCGTGCGGCCGGGAACTCGTCGCGGATGATGCCGAACGACAGCGGGAAGACCGCTCCGCCGATGCCCTGCACGACCCGGGCGAGGATGAGGATGCCGATGTTCGGCGCGATGGCGGCCAGCAGGCAGCCGAGGGCGAGGGCGGCGAGCGAGACGACGAGCATCCGCTCCTTGCCGACCATGTCGCCGACGCGTCCGAGGATCGGCGTGAAGATCGACGCGCTGAGCAGGTAGGCGGTCAGGACCCAGGTCACTGTGTTCTGGGAGGTGTGCAGGTCCTGCTGGATGGTCGGCAGCACCGGGGTGATCAGCGACTGGAGCATCGCGAAGAACCCGGCGCCGGCCGCGAGCACGGTGAAGGTGAGCCGACGCGAGCTGCGTCGGGAGGTCACTGCCACGAGAGAAAACTCCCTGATTACGTACGGGAATGAAGGCTTGTCGTCCGTCGTCTGTGACGGGGTGGTCTGTCGGGGTCCGGGCGATCGGGTGGCCAGGCGACGATCGGGCGGGTCCCGAGGTAGAGTAACCGGAGGCAGGCCTCCGGGATTCCGGAGGGGTGCCTCCGCTAAGCTAGCGGAGGGCATCCTCCGGATGCAACTAGAGTGAGGTGACGCACGTCATGACCAGCGCGGGGCAGGCGCCCGAGGTCTTCGCCCAGCGGCCCAAGCGGGCCGACGCGCGGCGTAACTACGACGCCCTGATCGCGGCGGCACGCGAGGCGTTCGCCGAGAACGGCGCCGCCGCCTCCCTGGAGGACGTGGCCCGCCGGGCCGGCGTGGGCATCGGCACGCTCTACCGCAACTTCCCGACCCGCCGGCACCTCTTCGAGGCCGTCTACGTCGAGGAGGTCCGGGCGCTGTGCCACTCCGCCGAAGGGCTGGCCGAGCTGCCACCCTGGGACGCGCTCGTCGCCTGGCTGCACCGCTTCGTCGCGTACGTCGCCACCAAGCGGGCGCTCGCCGAGCAACTGCTGCACGACTCCGAGATCTTCACCAGCTGCCGGGCGGAGATCTTCTCCGCCGGTGAGCCGCTGATGCGTCGCGCACAGGCCGCCGGCGTGGTCCGGAACGACATCGGCTTCGACGACGTGGTGCGGCTGATCAGCGGCCTCACCATGGCCCAGTTCCCGTCACCCGAGCAGCGCGACCGGGTCCTCGGCGTGGCCCTGGACGGCCTGCGCCCGCCAGCCACCCCGCGCTGACACCCAGCCGGCCGGTCAGCTGTCGACCAGCAGCAGCCACTCGTCGTCGACCCGTTCGACAGTCGTGCCGGCGGGCCACGCGTGATCGCCGCCGGCCGCTGCCCGCGCCTGGTCGACCTGCGGCGGCTGGCTGAACTCGGCACCGTCGAACCTGCCCGCACCCTGGAATCGCGCCCGGCCGAAGTTCGCCGCGCCCTCGAAGCGGGTCTGCTCGAAGCACGCCTCGGTGGCGAACACGGTCCATCGGAAGAGCGCCATGTCCGCGAAGCGGACCGCGCTGAACCCGGCGTACCCGGCGAACTCGGTGCGCTCCATCGACACGCCGCTGAGGAAGGTGGCTTTCCGGAACCTGGCCCCGTCACCGAAGTGGGTCGCGTCGAAACTGGTCGACTGGTCGAAGACCGCCCGGTGAAATGACGTCGGGCCGGCGAAGCGCGACCGCCGGCAGGACAGGCCGTCGGCGAACCCGGCTCGGTCGAAGCTGGCCTGACCCTCGAAGCGGGCGGCGTCCAGGAAGACCTCCGCCTCGGCGGTGAGATCGTCGAAGACCACGTCGCCGAAGGTGGCCGCCCCGAGCAGGAGCCGCCCGCGCGCCGTCGCGCCCGCGAAGGAGGTCGTGCCGGTGAACACCGCCTCGGTGAAGGTCGCGTCGACGAGCGTGCAGCCGGCGGCGTCGAAGTCGACGAGCGTGGCGCCGGCCAGGTCGAGCCTCAGCTCCGGCCAGTGCGCCGCGTCGTCCGCGCGCAGGTGCCGGGTGAGCACGCGCTGCGCGCTGCGTCGGACCTCCGTCTCGCGCGGCTCGCCGTTCGGCGCCGGCATCCGCAGGTACGCGCAGAGCACCGCCGCGATCGTCGGGCGCTGCCCCGGGTTGTCCTGACCGAGGCGCTCCAACGCGTGCAGGCCGCCGAGGCGTACCGCGGCGCTGTCGTTGCCGAGCAGTTCGACCGCCCGGGTGTAGAGCTCGGTCAGTCGGCGCTCCGCCGCGTCGTGCTCGGCGGCCCCGGACTGCCGGTCCTGGTGGCGCTGTGCGGCCTCGGCCACCGCTTCGGCGTGCGCCTGCACCCGGTCCCGGTGCACCTGGTCCCGTGCGGCGATGCTCTCCTGGTGCCGCTGCGCGCGTTCGGTGATCCACTGGCGGCGGGCGGCGAGCAGCAGCGCGAGCCCTCCGCCGGTGCCGGCGACGACGGTCAGGCCGGTGCGGATCGCGTCGATGCGCAGCGTGGCGCGGGTGTCCGGTTGGCTGGCCCGATCGGCCTCGGTGAGCAGCAGGTCCAGCACCAGCCAGCCCAGTGCGATGGCGACCAGCAGGCCGACCAGGACCAGCCACCACGGCATCACCCGCAGCTCGCGCTCGGTGGGTTCGTCGACAGCCACGGCCACAGCATGCCAGCCGGCGTTGACGTCCGATATGGAGCGTGACGGTATGACCGTTTACGCCTCCGTCGGAACAACGGGTTACCGGCGCGTAACAAGTCATTGACGTTTCTGAATTGTTGCGGGGATGATCGTCGCACGGTCGACCGGACACCCCCACCCACCTGCCCGGTTCGCCGGGTGCCTCCCCCCGGAGGTGCAGCGATGCTGCTCCGAAAGACCGCCCTCGTGCTGGCCCTCGCCACCGCCGCGCTACTCGCGTCCACCGCCACGGCGACCGCCGCCCCCGCCCGTCCCGCCCCGGCCACCGCCGGCCCCACGACACCCTTCGCCGCCGCGGCGGCCAACCCCGTCATCGTGGTCGGCGGGCTCAGCGGCGTCGCCGTCGCGTACGAGCCGATCGCCGCCCGCCTGCGCGCCGATGGCTACCGCACCTTCATCTACCAGCTACCCGGGCTGGGCCTCGGTGACATCCCCACCTCGGCCCGCGCGTTCGCCAGCTACGTCAACCAGGTCCGCGCCAGCACCGGCGCGGCGAGCGTGGACGTCGTCGCCCACTCCGAAGGGGGCCTGGTCAGCAGGTACTACCTCAAGCGGCTCGGCGGCACCGCCACCGTCGGTCGCTACGTCAGCCTGGGCACACCGCAGTACGGCACATACGTCGCCAACATCGTGGCGTTCCTGGGCCTGGGGGGCTGCGCCGGCGTCGTGGCCTGCCAACAGATGGCCATCGGCTCGGCGTTCCTCGCCGACCTCAACTCCGGCGACGACACCCCGGGCGCGGTGCGCTACACCACCATCCGCACCGTGCAGGACGAGTTGGTCCGGCCGACCGGAAACGCCGCCGTCAACGACGGCGCGACGAACGTGCTGATCCAGGCGTACTGCCCGCTGCGGGTGGTGGGGCACCTCGGTCTGGTGCTCGACGGCACCGCGTACACCATCGTCCGCGGCGCCCTGGTCGACGGCCCGGTGCGACCCAACTGCCTCGCGCTCTGACCCGCTCCGGTGCGGCGGTCCCGGAGGGGCCGCCGCACCGCAACCCCCGACGGTGAGTGTCGGGTGGGCGACGATCCCCTCAAACGGTGTGGCAGACATCAGATGTCCTCGATAGCCTGCTTCGGCTGTCCATTCCCGACAGTGGACGCCATCCTCCGAGAAGGAGCAGCGCTCATGACCGAGCCGCCCACAGTGCCGCCGGAGAACACCCCGCCGACAGTGCCGCAGCTCGACGTCCGGGCCGCCCAGCCGCCGTCGGCCGACACCCCGCCACCCACCGGCGGGTTCGCCGACCGCCCACCGGGCTACCCCAGCGCGCTGGTCTGGCTGCGCGCCGGGATCCTGCGGGACTGGCGCGGCGTGCTCGGCGCGTTCCTCGCCACCTGGTTCTACCTGCCGGTCGCGCTGCTCCTGGCCTTCTGGGGCGGTCTCACGTTCGGCATCGTCGGGCTCTTCGCCGTCGGGACCGGCGCCGACGACCAGGTGCCCCAGGTGCTGCGCGACGCCCCGCTGATCGGCTCCCTGGTCGAGGCGTTCCTGACCCGCTCCGGTGGATTGCTCGGCGGCATCGCCGGCTTCGCCATCGGCTTCCTGGTCGGCTTCCTCGCCGTGCTGGCGCTGCCCTGGATGGGCGTCGCCGACGAGCCCTTCGCGCTGCTCACCGGCCTGATCGGCACTGTCGTCGCGGCGGCGCTGATCGGTGTCCTCTACACGCTCTACCGGGTGCTGCTCGAACCCCGCCTACTGGTCGTCTCGGGTGCGCGCCAGCCCAGCCGCCGCGAGTACGCGCGGCTGCGCCCCATCCTCGACGACTGCGCCCGACGGCTCGGCCTGCCCAGCGTGCCCCGGCTACTCATGGAGGACGACCCGGTCCTGAGCAACGCCCGCACGTACGCCCGACACGTGGTGGTCACCACGGCCGTGCTGACCGAACCGGACGACGAGGTGGCCGCGCTGCTCAGCCACGAGCTGGTGCACTGGCGCACCGGGGACGAGATCACCAGCGCCTTCGTCCGCGGCGTCGGCCTGCCGCTGACCCTCGCGCACGCCCTGCCGACCTGGCTGATGCGGACGTTCCCGCACCCGGGCACCAACTTCGTGGTCTTCGTGTTCTTCTGGCCGGTGCTGCTCACCATGCGGTACGTGGTGCTGCCACTGCACGCCCGTGACGTGCGGGCGGCCGAGTACCGGGCCGACCTCGGCGCCGTGCTCACCGGGCACGTCGACGGCCTGCGGCGCATCCTGGAACGGCGGCTGTCCTTCGAGACCGGACGCAGCGGCTGGGACGAGGCGGTCTGCGCCACCCACCCGCCGCACGAGCTGCGGCTCGACGCGTTGGAGCGGGCGTCGCTGGCCGGCGCGCCCGCCGGAGCGGCACAGCCCGTCACCGTCGACGGGCTGTTCAACTCCGCCGGCCAGGTCGGCACCCGCCGCGCCTGGCTGCTTGTCGGCGTCCTCACACTGGTTGCCTGCCTCGGCACCAGCGGGCTCGGCGTGGTGCAGTGGGCGTTCTTCCGGCCCCAGGCGGCGATCGACGGCTACTTCGCCGCGCTCGCCGACCGGGACAGCGACGCCGCGCTCGGCTACCTGACCGACCAGGGCAGCGACACCGACACCAAGCTGCTCGCCCAACTGCTGCGCGGCAAGGGCTACCAACCACCGACCGACGTCGAGATCAGCTCGTTGGAGCGCGACGGTGACAGCGCCACCGCCACAGTGGCGTACCGGCTGGGTGACGCGCGGGAGACCACCACCCTCACCCTGCGCCGCGAGGACGAGACCACCGCCGGGCTGTTCCACGGCTGGCGGTTGAGCGGCGGGCCGACCCCGTTCAACGCCGCGATCGCCGACCCAGGCGTACGGCTCAACGGGGTGGAGCTGCCGGTCGCGACCGAGGGTGCCCCGCTGGTGCTGTTGCCCGGCGGCTACACGGCGACCGGCCCGTCCAGTGCGCTCAGCGAGACGCCGAGCACGACGATGCTGGTCGGCCCGGGGGAGACCGCCGCCGTCCTGCAACTGGCGCCGGTGCTCAAGCCGGCGGCGACCGAGGCCGTCGAGGCGCAGGTACGCGCCTGGTTGGACGAGTGCGCGAAGCAGACGGTCGCCGCCCCGCCGGGCTGTCCGTTCCGCTACTACGGCGGCTCCACCCAGAAGATCACCTGGAAGATCCTGGAGTACCCGAAGCTCGCCGTCGAACTCACCGGCCCGTCCAGCGCCCAGGTCTCCACCCCGACCGAGACCCAGGGCAGGGTGGAGGCCAGTGGCACTACCACCTACTTCGGCGGCAGCTCGCCGTTCAAGGACGACAACGCGTTCACCGTCACGGGCGTCGCCACCGCCGACGGTGACAACGTGACGTTCCGACCCGCCGCCGACTGACTGGGAGACCGACAGTGACCGACAGCGACACCGCAGCCCGGCTGCCCGTCCGGCTGACCATCAACCCCCGGCAGCGGCAGCCTCCGTCGGTCGACCTGCTGACCTGGATCCACCGCCGTCCCGAGTACCGGCCGGGAGTCCGCCCGGCCGGCGGCGGCGGGGGCCGGCCGGGATTCAGCGACGCGGTGATCATCGCGGTGCTCGCCCAGGGTCTGCTTCCCGGACTGTTCAACCTGCTGCAGTCCTGGGTGGACCAGCAGCGCACCGAGGCCAGCATCCGGATCCAGACCGGGGACACCGAGGTGGAGTTGCAGGTGAGCGGGCGGACCGACTCCGCTCGCCTGCTGGCCCAGGCGACCGAGGCGCTGCGCGCCGCCCGAGAGCCCGGTCCGAACGCCGTCGACTGACCCGACGGCGCCCGGGAGCCCGTGTCCGGACGCCGTCGACTGACCCGACGGCGCCCGGGGCGGCGGGTCAGGTCGCCTTGGCGAGCGCCTCGAACTCGTCGTCGGTGAGCCGCACGTCGGCCGCGCTCACGTTCTCCTCCAGGTGCGCCACCGAGGACGTGCCGGGGATTGGCAACATCACCGGCGAGCGGCGCAGCAGCCAGGCCAGCGCGAGCTGCGCGGGCGACGCGCCGTGCGCGGTGGAGATGGCGTCCAGCGGACCGCCCGGGCGGGCCAACTCACCGGTGGCGATCGGGAACCACGGGATGAACGCGAGGTCGTTGCGCTCGCAGTACTCCAGCACGTCCTCGGCGCTGCGGTTGGCGAGGTTGTACAGGTTCTGCACCGACGCGATGGTGGTGATCGCCCGGGACTCCTCGATCTGCGCGACGCTCACCTCGGACAGCCCGATGTGCTGGATCTTGCCTTCCTCCCGCAGCAGGGCCAGCTCACCGAGCTGGTCGGCGAGCGGCACCTTGGGGTCGATCCGGTGCAGCTGGTACAGCGGGATGCTGTCCAGGCCGAGGTGACGCAGGCTCAGCTCGCACTGCTGGCGCAGGTACTCCGGGCGGCCCACCGCTCGCCAGTCGCCCGGTCCGGAACGGGTGAACCCGCCCTTGGTCGCGATCACCAGATCATCGGCGTACGGGTGCAGCGCCTCCCGAATCAGCAACTCCGATACGAACGGCCCGTACGAGTCGGCGGTGTCGATGAACGTCACGCCCAGCTCGACCGCACGGCGCAGCACGCGAACCGCCTCGGCCGGGTCCTTCGGGTCACCCCAGACACCCGGGCCGGTGATCTGCATGGCCCCGTAGCCGAGCCGGTTGACTGTGACATCGCCACCGATCCGGTACGTGCCGGACGCCTTCGCGGGCTGCTCACTGATATTTGTCGCCATTGCCCGATCCCCAATCGTCTCGTCGTGGCGGGCGTGGACAGCGGGCGTGAAGAGCCCACCCACCGCCGATGGATCATCCCCCGGAACCCCGCCGCCATGCCGCCGGTCGGCCGACTGTGGGCGCTGACACGCCGTCAGCGCGCCGACCCGAGTTGCCGGGAAGCGCCCGGTACGACCGGGGTGTCCGTGCGACGCTGGCCGGAGCCGGTGCGTTCCGGCGCGACGGCGAAGGGAGCACCCATGGGAGTGCCGCAGGTCAACTTCGCGCTCGACACGTACGAGTGCATCGTGATCTATCCCGGCGCGGCCGGGCGGGCACTGCCCGCCGAGACCGTGCAGCGGTTGCAGGCCGAGCACGCCGAACACATGCAGGCGTTGCAGCGACGCGGCATCGTCCTGGTCGCCGGCTCGGTGGACGGGCCGGCGCGCGAGCCGGATCCGCCGATCGGCTTCGGGCTGGCCCGTACCGGGAGCGTCGACGATGTGCGCAGCGTGCTTGAGGCGGACCCGGCGGTGCAGGCCGGGCTCTACCGGGTGGAGGTGCTGACCTTCCTCTGCCCGGCCGGTTCCCTGGAGTTCCCGCTGGTCAAGACGGGCAGCTGAGCAGCGAATCCATCGGTGGCTGTCGTGATGGTGACGGCGCTCGCCCGCCTGCCGGTGCTACGGTCGCGCCCAGCGCGGGCCGCCGCCGGGGCGTACCCGGTGTCGTGGGTCGGCCCCGGTCGAGGAGTCGCCATGATCTCCGCCGCCACCCCCGATGTCGCGTCGGCCGCCGCCCGACTACGTGCCCTGCTCGGCGACCGGCTGCACGAACCGGGCGAACCCGGTTACGCCGCCACCACCCGGCTCTGGAACGGCGCTGTGGCGCGCACGCCCGCGCTTGTCGCCGAGTGCCAGGACTCCGACGAGGTGGCCGAGGCGGTCCGCATCGCCACGCGGTGCCACCTGCCCCTCTCGGTTCGTTCCGGAGGGCACGACTGGGCCGGCCGGGCGCTGCGCGACGGCGCCCTGGCGCTCGATCTGACCGGGCTGCGCTCCGTCCGGGTCGACCCGGACGCCGCCACGGTGACCATCGGCGGCGGCGCCACGGCGGCCGAACTGCTCGCCGCCGCCCGCCCGTACGACCTGGTGGTGCCCACCGGCGTGGTCGGTGCCGTGGGGATGGCCGGGCTCACCCTCGCCGGCGGGTACGGCCCGCTGTGCGGCCGGTTCGGTCTGGCAGTGGACAGCCTGCTCGGCGCTGAGGTGGTTCTCGCCGACGGTCGCCGGGTCACCGCCGACGCCCGGCACGACGCCGAGCTGTACTGGGCGTTGCGCGGCGGCGGTGGCAACCTCGGCATCGTCACCGAGCTGCGCTTCCGCGCGCACCGGCTGCCCGGCGTGCTGGCCGGCATGATCATGTTCGCGCTCTCCGAGGCGCCGGCCGTGCTGCGCGGCTACGGCGCGCTGGTCGCCGAGGCGCCGGACGAGCTGACCGTGATGGCCGGCTTCCTGCCCGGCCCGGCCGGCGAACCCGTGATCTTCGTCTGCCCGTTCTACAGCGGCCCCGACCTGGACGCCGGGACGCCGTGGATGGACCGGCTGCGCGCGCTGGGCACCCCGCTGGTCGACCAGATCGGCCCGATGCCGTACGCGGACGCGTTGCGGATGTTCGACGGCGGGATGGTCGACGGCAACCACTACCTGCTGCGGACCCGATGGTTGCCAGCGCTCCCCGACGGCACGGTGGACACACTCGTCGACGCGGCCCGGCAGGTCACCTCGCCGTTCTCCGCGCTGGCCGTACACCACTTCCACGGCGCGGCCGCCCGGATCCGACCCTCCGACACGGCGTTCGGGCTACGCACCGATCACCTGATGGCCGAGATCATCGCGGTGTGGGCGCCCGGCGACCAGGCAGGCCCGCACCGCGAGTGGGCCGAGCGGACCTCGGGGGCGCTCGCCCCGCACGCCCTGCCCGGTGGCTACCCCAACCTGCTCGCCCCGGAGGAGACCGACCGGGTCCGACTCGCCTACGGCGCGAACTGGGCGCGGCTGCGCCGGGCCAAGCGCCGCTACGACCCCCGCGACCTGCTGCACGCGGTGCCCACCCTGCCGCCCTCAGGGCACAGGGAATGACCCGCCGCCCGCTGCCCTCGGGGCACCCGGAGTGGGCCGCCGCCGGGAGCACCCCGACAGCGCACCCCAACGGAGGCGTACGATTCCCGGCGCGCGGTCGCTGATGCCCGTCGCCACAACGTTCCCGGTGCGGTTCCGCCCGCCGGCCCGACGCGCGCCGCGCGTCGTTGGACAACTGTTCCGCTGCCTGCAAGGGGTCGGCCCCGAGTCCGACCTGAAGGAGAGACTAGCCTGATGGGCGTGACACGCCGCGTAAAGATCGTCTGCACTCTGGGTCCCGCCACCTCGTCCCCGGAGCGCATCCGGGGTCTTGTCGAGGCCGGCATGAACGTGGCGAGACTCAACTTCAGCCATGGCAGCCACGCCGACCACGAGGCGGTCTATCGACTGGTCCGGGAGGCGTCGGAGGCGGCAGGTAAGCCGGTGGCCGTCCTCGCCGACCTGCAGGGCCCCAAGATCCGGCTCGGTAAGTTCGCCGACGGCCCGCACGAGTGGCGCACCGGCGACTCGGTCGTGATCACCGGCGACGACATCATCGGCACCAAGGAGCGGGTCTCCTGCACCTACACAAAGCTGCCGCACGAGGTGAAGCCCGGCGACCGGCTGCTGATCGACGACGGTCGGGTCGCCGTCGAGGTCACCGACGTCACCGGCAACGACATCCGCTGCCTCGTCACCGAGGGCGGCCCGGTCTCCAACAACAAGGGCGTGTCGCTGCCCAACGTGGCGGTCAGCGTGCCCGCCATGTCGGACAAGGACGCCGAGGACCTGCGCTTCTCCCTGGGGCTCGGTGTCGACCTGGTGGCGCTCTCCTTCGTCCGCTCGGCCGAGGACATCAAGCTCGTCCACAACATCATGGCCGAGGAGGGTGTGTTCCGCCCGGTGCTCGCCAAGGTCGAGAAGCCGGAGGCGGTGGAGCACCTGGAGGCCATCGTGCTGGCCTTCGACGGCGTCATGGTCGCCCGCGGTGACCTTGGTGTCGAGATGCCGCTGGACGAGGTCCCGCTGGTGCAGAAGCGCGCCGTGCAGCTGTGCCGGGAGAACGCCAAGCCCGTCATCGTGGCCACCCAGATGCTCGACTCCATGATCGAGAACTCCCGCCCCACCCGGGCGGAGGCCTCCGACGTCGCCAACGCCGTGCTCGACGGCGCGGACGCGGTGATGCTCTCCGGCGAGACCAGCGTCGGCAAGTATCCAGTGCTCACCGTCAGCACCATGGCCAAGATCGTGACGACCACCGAGGCCGGTTCCATCGGCGTGCCGCGCTTGCAGCACGACCCGCGTACCCACGGTGGCGCCCTCACCGTCGCCGCCTCGTCGATCGCCCGGGCCATCAACGCCAAGGCCCTCGTCGCCTTCTCGCAGACCGGCGACACCGTGCGACGGCTGTCCCGCCTGCACTGCGACCTGCCGCTGCTGGCCTTCACGCCGGTCCCTGAGGTGCGCGACCAGCTCGCCCTCACCTGGGGCGTGGAGACCTTCCTGATGCCGTTCGTGCAGCACACCGACGACATGTTCCGCCAGGTCGACCAGGCGCTGCTCGGCCTCGACCGGGCCAACCCCGGTGACTACGTGGTGATCGTGGCCGGTAGCCCGCCCGGCACCCCCGGCTCGACGAACACGCTGCGCGTACACCAGCTCGGCTCGCTGGTCGACGCCGCGTCGGCGCGGGCCCTGCAGTGAGCGACGGTCGGGTCGCGGTCGGCCAGGCGGCGGTGGACCAGCTGCTGGAAGTGCTGGACCTCGACCCGACCGGCGAGATGACCTTCCGGGGGATGAGCCCCCCGGTCGGTCCACAACGGGTGTACGGCGGCCAGGTCGCCGGTCAGGCCCTGGTCGCCGCCGGCCGCACCGTCGACCCGGAGCGGTTCGTGCACTCGCTGCACGGCTACTTCGTCCGCCCCGGCGACCCGGTCGAACCGATCGCGTACGAGGTGGAGAACATCCGCGACGGCCGGTCCTTCTCGGTCCGCCGCGCGGTCGCCCTCCAGCACGGCAAGCCGATCTTCTTCATGTCGGCGTCGTTTCAGCGGGCCGAGGAGGGGCTGGACCACCAGGCCCCGGCCCCGCTGGACGTACCCCCGCCGCAGGACGTGCCGACGATGACCGACCGGCTCTCCCGCTACCCGGAGCGGCTGGGAATCTGGGGCCAGATCCCACGGCCGATCGACGTGCGCTACGTCGGTGAGCCCGGCTGGGTCCGCCCCGGCGACCGGCCCGCCGACCCGCACCAGCGCGTCTGGATGCGCATCGACGGCAAACTGCCCGACGACCCCCTGCTGCACGCCTGCGCGCTCACCTATGCCTCGGACCTCACCCTGCTGGACTCGGTGCTCTCCGCGCACGGCGAGGTGTGGGGGCCGGGCGGGTTGGTCGGCGCGAGCCTGGACCACGCGCTGTGGTTCCACCGGCCGTTCCGGGCCGACGAGTGGTTCCTCTACGACTGCCTGAGCCCGTCGGCGTCCGGCGCGCGTGGGCTGGCCACCGGCCGGATGTTCACCACTGACGGCCAGCAGATCGCCAGCGCCGTCCAGGAGGGTCTGCTGCGCCGCGTCGGCGCCTGACGCTCCGGCTCATCCCCGCCGAGTAGTCGTCGCTCGTCCCCGCCAGGCAACTGGCGGGGATGACGTGGTTTCAGGCCTGGTAGATGGCTTCACCGGCGATCTCGATCTGCACCGTCTTGCCGACCAGCACCCCGCCGCTCTCCAGGGCGACATTCCAGAGCAGGCCGTAGTCCTCACGGTTCATCTCGGCCGTCGCGCTGAATCCGAAGATGTTCTGCCCGTACGGATCCTGACGAGCACCACCAAAATTCACCTCCAGGTCGACGGCCCGGGTGATCCCCTTCACTGTCAACTCGCCAGTGAGGACGAATCGTCCGGGAATACCGTCGGACTGCGGCGGAACAATGTGACTTCGGCCTCGTCCGCCCAACCGGTGGTTGCGCAGACGCGCCCACTGGAATATGGGGTCCTCGTTGCCCTGCCATTTGATTCCGGTGCTTCGATATTCGAGGGTGGGAAAACGCTCCACATCGAGGAAGTCGGCACTCTTCAGATGCGTGTCCCGGTCGACACTCCCGGTGGTGATGCTGGCCGACATGATGGTGGCCGTCACGGAGGAGAGCAGCGGATCCTCCGCCACGAAGATCTCCGCCGTGGCCTCGGCGAACTCGCCGCGCACCGGGCTCACCATCATGTGCCGGGAGAGGAAACCGATCCGCTTGTGCGCCTGATCGAGAAGATAGGTGCCGGCCACCGGGATGGTCATGCCATCCCAGGTACGTGTGGCGATATCGGTCATCGTGTTGCCTTCCCCCCGAGCACACCCGGGTGTTTATCAATATGTTGCTGGCGGCCGGGTAAACGGCCAGACATTCGTACTCACGCCCAGCATAGGGACGCTCCGGACCAGCATTTCGGCCGCCACCGTACGGTGGATCATGACGTACTTCACCAGGCCCCACCGGTGGCCGTTCTTCGGTCCCCGTCGGCGGCTTCGACTGGTGTCAGCGGCGCTACTTCCCATCGATGCGTGGCCGATCGGTCGAGGGTCGCCCGCCTGCCCGGTTGACCAGCGACTAACCTTGCCGACATGCGCCTCTCCGCTCGGGTCGACTATGCCCTCCGCGCGGCCGCCGAGCTTGCCGCGACGGCCAGCGGCCCCGGGCGCGGCCGGCCGGTGACGGCCGACCAGATCGCCCGCGCCCAGGAGATCCCGCCGAAGTTCCTGGAGAGCATCCTTCTCCAGCTGCGCCGGGGCGGCATCGTGCACGCCCAGCGTGGCCCGGAGGGCGGCTACTGGCTGGCCCGCCCCGCCGAGGAGATCTCCCTCGCCGAGGTCATCCGGGTGATCGACGGGCCCCTCGCCCACGTACGCGGGCAGCGTCCCGAGCAGCTCGGCTACCACGGCCCGGCGCACGCTCTCCAGGAGGTCTGGATCGCGCTACGGGCAAGCGAGCGGGAAATCTTGGAACTGGTCAGCGTCGCCGACGTGGCCGCCGGCACGCTGCCCGCGCGGGTCACCGAGCTGGCCGCCGACCCGCGCGCCTGGATCTGAGCGCCGGCTCGCCCTCCCGGCTCCACGTTCCCTGGTAGCTGCCTCCTTCGCCTGGGCCTGTACGCCGGCCAGGTTTCCGGCCTGGCGTCGCCTGATCCCTGGCCCGGCGCGCCTGGATTGCCGCCGCTCGGTTCCCGGCCCTGCGCCACTGGCCGCTGACCCGGCGCACCGCCCGGACGCGTCCCATCCACCGATCGGGGGCTTGACCTCGGCTGCCCCATCCCGCATTGTCGACCAAGTCGATAGGAGATGCCGAAAAGTCTGGGGGCGCTCGTGCGCAAGCTGTTGGTCCTCGCTCTGGTCGGGCTCGTCGCGCAACTGATCGATGGTTCGCTCGGCATGGCATACGGCTTGACCTCGTCCACATTGCTGCTGGTCGCCGGGGTTGCCCCGGCCGCCGCCTCGGCCTCGGTGCACCTGGCCGAGATCGGCACCACGCTCGCCGCCGGGGTCGCGCACTGGCGGTTCGGCAACGTCGACTGGCGGGTGGTGACCCGCATCGCCCTACCCGGCGCTATCGGTGCCTTCGCCGGTGCCACCCTGCTCAGCTCGATCTCCACCGAGGCCGCCGCACCCTGGATGGCCGGCATCCTCTTCACGCTCGGCGCGTACCTCCTGATCCGCTTCGCCCGACCACTGCGCACCGACCGGGTCGGCGGACGGCTCCGCGGTCGTTTCCTCGGCCCCCTGGGCCTGGTCGCCGGCTTCGTCGACGCGACCGGCGGCGGCGGGTGGGGCCCGGTGGCCACCCCCGCGCTGCTGGTCTCCGGCCGCATGGAACCCCGCAAGGTGATTGGCTCCGTGGACACCGCCGAGTTCGTCGTGGCCGGCGCGGCCAGCATCGGCTTCCTGATCGGGCTGGGCTCGGAGGGATTCCTGCTCCCCACCGTCGCCGCACTGCTTATCGGCGGCCTCATCGCCGCCCCACTGGCCGCCTGGCTGGTGCGAATCGTGCCCGCCCAACTGCTCGGCGCGGCAGTCGGCGGCGTGATCGTGCTGACCAACGCCCGCACCCTGATGCGTTCCGCCGAACTGGACGGTCCGGCCCGCCCCGCCCTCTACGCCCTGCTCGCCGCCGGCTGGCTGGCCGCCCTGGTGTTGGCCCTACGTGCCCTACGCCGTACCCGCCGCGCCCGCGCCGAGGCCGCCATCGCCGTTCCCGCCACCGCTGGCGGTGCGCCCGCCGAGGCTTCCGACGCCGTATCCGCCGGCGAGGCCCCGGCCGATCTGGCCGCGACGGGTACGCCCACCCCACGCTGAACCCCCGTTGCGCCCACCCACCCGCCGATGCCCGGTCAAACGTCGTCATCGCCAAGGTTGAGTCACCAAGATCCGCGCAACATCAGGGATGTTGCTGTCTCTCGCGCGCCTGAGGCAGCAACATCCGGGAAGTTGCGCGGATCTTGGCGCGGGGCGCGGGGCGACGGCGGGTTAGGGGGTGAGCAGGGTGTTGGCTGCCTCGGAGAGCAGGGTCCAGGCTTCGTCGATGTGCGCTTCGGTGGTCTGGGGTGAGCCGACCGCCAGCCGCAGCGTGTAGCGGCCGGCGACCCGGGTGTGGGTGAGGTGGACCCGTCCGGTGGCGTTCACCGAGGCCAGCAACGCCGCGTTGGTGTCGTCGTCGGCGCGCAGTCGGAAGCAGACCAGCGAGAACGGGTGCGCCGCGGCCAACTCGAACCGGTTGTCGGCGCGGGCTCGCTCGGCGAACCGTTCGGCCAGTGCCACGCCGGAGCGGATGTGCGCCCGTAGCCCTTCGGCGCCGTACCAGCGCAGCACGAACCACAGCTTGAGGGCCCGGAACCGCCGGCCCAGCGGCACCTGCCAGTCCCGGTAGTCGATCACCGCGCCGGATTCGGAGGCCGCGTTGCGCAGGAACTCCGGCAGTACGGTCAGCGCCTCGATCAGTTCGGCCCGATCGGCCACCCAGAACGCGTCGCAGTCGAAGCCGGTGAGTAGCCACTTGTGCGGATCGAAGCAGTAGGAGTCGGCGTACTCCAGGCCGGCGTGCGTCCACCGCAGTTCGGGGCAGACGGCGGCGGAGCCCGCGTACGCGGCGTCCACGTGCAGCCAGATCCCGTACTCGGCGCAGATGGCCCCGATCTCCGGCAGCGGGTCGACGGCGGTGGTGGAGGTGGTGCCGATGGTCGCCACCACGAGGGCCGGCACGTCACCGGCGGCCAGGTCGGTCTCGATGGCGGCGCGCAGCGCGCCCGGCAGCATCGCCTGGGTGTCCGGGTCCACAGCGATCGACCGGATTCCGTCGCTGCCCAGCCCGGCGATCCGTACGGCCTTCTCGATGGACGAGTGCCCGTGGACGGAGGTGTAGGCGCGGTAGCGCCGGTCGATGCCGGTGTGCCGCCAGCTGCCGCCGCTGGCCCTGTGCAGTGCGGTCAGGGTGGCCACCAGCGTCGCCGAGGAGGCTGAATCCTGGATGACCCCACCGCCGGTGCCGGTGGAGCGGAACCGCTGTGGCAGGTCCATCAGGTGGGCCAGCCAGTCCATCATCACGGTCTCCAGCTCGGTGCAGGCCGGGCTGGAGGCCCAGAGCATGCCCTGGACGCCGAGCCCTGAGCTGACCAGGTCGCCGAGCACGCTCGGGCCGGAGGTGTTGCCGGGGAAGTAGCCGAAGAAGCCCGGGTGCTGCCAGTGGGTCAGCCCCGGTACGACGATCGAGTCCAGGTCGGCGAGGATCGCCTCGACCGGCTCGCCGCCGGTGGTGGGCGGCTCGCTGGGCAGGGCGGCGGCCACCGTGCCCGGGGGGTCGGCCGGGGCGACCGGTCGTTGCTCCACTGTCGCCCAGTAGTCGGCGATCCAGTCGACGACGGCGTGGCCTGCTCGACGAAACTCGTCAGGGTCCATGTGGTGAGCGCTCACCCGGACGAGTTGATCAGGCATCGATCGCGAGGGCAAGACCGTAAAGATCAGCAATCATCGATGTTGCGGGGCGGAAAGCGCTTGCCTTACGATGCGCGGTGAGTCGGATCCGTGAGTTCCAGGGCGTTTCACCCCGATCAGATCGCCGTCCATCGCCGTCGCGGTGGGTTCGGTCCACTGTGCTTCCCGGGCAGGGCCGGTGGGTCGTGGCGATCATCACCGGATCCCCGGAGGCAGTGCATGCACCCGTCCAGACATCGGCTGATCCTGCTCGCCGCCACGACGGCGGCCACCGTCGTGGCCGGCACCCTCGGCACGGTCGTCGCCTCGGCCGCCGCCGTCGGCTGCCGGGTCGACTATCAGATCACCAACCAGTGGCAGGGTGGCTTCGGCGCCAACGTCACAGTCACCAACCTCGGCGACCCGGTCACCGGGTGGGCCGTCGCCTGGTCGTACACAGCGGGCCAGCAGGTCACCCAGGCGTGGAACGCCGCCGTCACCCAGTCCGGCGCCCAGGTGACAGCGCGCAACGTCGACCACAACACCGCCATCGCCACGAACGGCAGCGCCTCGTTCGGCTTCAACGGTTCGTGGACCGGCAGCAACCCGGTGCCGGGCAGCTTCACGCTCAACGGCACCACCTGCACCGGAGCACCGCCCACCGACGAGCCGACCACCCCGCCGCCCACCACCCCGCCACCCACTACGCCACCTCCGACCACGCCTCCGCCGTCGGCCGGTGTGGTGCAGATGGAGAAGCTGGACCGAGGGCTGATCAGCGTCCGCTCCGGCAGCGGCAACCTGGTCTCCTGGCGGCTGCTCGGCACCGAGACCTCCGGGGTGGCGTTCAACCTCTACCGGGGCGCCACCAGGGTCAACGCCAGCCCGATCACCGGTGCCACCAACTACCTCGACAGTGGCGCGGCGGCCGGCTCGGCGTACACGGTGCGGGCCGTGGTGGGCGGCGCCGAGCAGGCGGCGTCGGCGGCGGCGTTGCAGTTCGGCGCGGGCTACCTGGACGTGCCGTTGCAGGTCCCGGCCGGGGGCAGCACCCCCAGCGGCGAGAGCTACTCGTACAGCGCCAGCGACGCCTCCGTCGGTGACCTCAACGGCGACGGCACCTACGAGATCGTGCTGAAGTGGGAACCGTCGAACGCCAAGGACAACTCCCAGTCCGGCTACACCGGCAACGTCTACGTCGACGCGTACACACTCACCGGCACCCGGCTGTGGCGGGTCGACCTGGGCCGCAACATCCGGGCCGGCGCCCACTACACCCAGTTCCAGGTGTACGACTACGACGGCGACGGCCGCGCCGAGGTGGCAATGAAGACCGCCGACGGCACCCGCTCCGGCACCGGCCAGCTCATCGGTTCGTCGTCGGCGGACCACCGCAACTCCAGCGGTTACGTGCTGTCCGGCCCGGAGTACCTGACCATGTTCAACGGGCAGACCGGCGCGATCGCCTCCACAGTCACCTACGACCCGCCGCGCGGCACCGTGTCGTCCTGGGGTGACTCGTACGGCAATCGGGTGGACCGGTTCCTCGCCGGCACCGCGTACCTGGACGGGCAACGCCCCTCGCTGATCATGGCCCGGGGTTACTACACCCGCGCGGTGATCGCCGCCTGGGACTTCCGCAACGGCACGCTGACCAAGCGCTGGACGTTCGACTCGAACTCCTCCGGCAACGGCGCCGCCGCCGGTCAGGGCAACCATCAGCTCTCCGTGGCCGACGTCGACGCCGACGGTCGCCAGGAGATCGTGTACGGGGCCGCCACCATCGACGACAACGGCCGGCTGCTCCACTCGACCGGCAACGGCCACGGCGACGCCATGCACGTGGGGGACCTGGACCCGGGCCGCGCCGGCCTGGAGGTGTTCAAGGTCGACGAGGACGCCAGCAAGCCCAGCTCCTACTTCGCCGACGCCCGTACCGGTCAGGTCCTCTGGTCCACGCCGGCGTCCGGCGACAACGGCCGGGGCGTCTCCGCGGACATCTGGGCGGGCAGCCCCGGCGCGGAGTCGTGGTCGTCAGCGGTCGCCGGACTGGCAAACACCAGGGGACAGAACGTGGGCCGCAAGCCGTCCTCGGCCAACTTCCTCGCCTGGTGGGACGGCGACCCGGTGCGAGAACTGCTCGACGGCACGAAGATCGACAAGTACGGCACCGGCGGCGAGACCCGGCTGCTCGACGGCAGTCAGGTGGCGTCCAACAACGGCACCAAGTCCACGCCGGCGCTCTCCGGCGACATCCTGGGCGACTGGCGCGAGGAGGTGATCTGGCGGACCACCGACAGCCGTGCGCTGCGCATCTACAGCACACCCACCCCGACCAGCACCCGGATCTACACCCTGATGCACGACCCGCAGTATCGGGTGGCGATCGCGTGGCAGAACACCGCCTACAACCAACCGCCGCACCCGGGGTTCTTCATCGGCAACGGAATGGGCACCCCACCCACGCCAGACATCTACCTACGTTGATGCAACCCCTAGCGGTCCCGAGTGGGGTCGCCTAGGGTGGCAGGCACCGGGCCGCAGCCGCGGAATCCGCTCAGCTCCGGCCCGGTGCGCCACACCGCGGCATTCCCAACCCGTCCCGACCGGGAATGCCGTACCACCACCGGCACCAACATTAGGCACCGTCCGGGTCGGCGGGGTGACGCTGACGTGAAGATCGTGTTTCACGCGCTCTGGCGGAGACCGCCCACCACCTGCTCGGCGATCAATTCGTACGACCGCACCCGGTCCTGCACGTCGTACACCAGCGTGGTCAGCATCAGCTCGTCCGCGCCGGTGCGCTCCACCAGGTCGGTCAGCTGCCGACGCACCGTCTCCGGTGAGCCCATCGCCTGCCCGTCACGGCGCGCCACGACGAACTCCCGCTCGATCTCCGAGTACGGGTATGCCGCCGCCTCGTCGGGCGTGGACAGCGGCTCCGGCCGCCCGGAGCGCAACTTCAGGAACGACAGGGCGCTCGGCCCGGCCAACCATTCGGCCCGCTCGTCGGTCTCCGCGCACACCGCGTTGACCGCCACCATCGCGTACGGCTTGTCCAGCCACTGCGACGGCCGGAAGTTCTGCCGGTACAGGGCCAACGCCGGCAGGGTGTTCTGCGAGCTGAAGTGGTGCGCGAAGGAGAACGGCAGACCGAGCAGACCGGCGAGCTGGGCGCTGAAACCGCTGGAGCCCAACAGCCACACGGCCGGCTGCTCACCGCGGCCCGGCGTGGCGATGATCTGCCCCGGCTTCTCCCCGCTGAAGTAGTTCATCAGGTCCGTCAGCTCGCGCGGGAAACCCTCCGCCGACAGGCCCTCCATGGTGCGCCGCAACGCCAGCGCGGTCACCTGGTCGGTGCCCGGCGCCCGCCCGATGCCCAAGTCGATCCGACCCGGGTGCAGCGCCTCCAGGGTGCCGAACTGCTCGGCCACCACCAACGGCGCGTGGTTGGGCAGCATCACCCCGCCCGACCCCAGCCGGATCGTCGAGGTGTTCGCCGCCAGGTGCGCCAGCAGCACAGCGGGGGCGGAGCTGGCGATCGCCGGCATGTTGTGGTGCTCGGCCACCCAGAACCGGTGATAGCCCAACTCCTCAGTGCGGCGGGCCAACTCGGTGGTGGCCTGCAACGCCTGGCCAGCGGTGGTGCCCTTGGCGACCGGGGCAAGATCAAGAACAGACAACGGTACGGTGATCACACGGTCAGCCAACCCGTCACCGACCGGCTTTGTTCCGGCATCCGGGTTTTCGTCGGCCACCTCACCCGCCGCTCAGCCCACCCCACGCGCCTGCTCGAAGATCAAACTGGTCTGCGTGTGCTGCACCACCGGGTCCACCGCCAGATGGTCCAGCACGAAGTCCCGCAACGCGTCGCCGGACGCCGCCCGCACATGCAACACGTAGTCCTCCGCGCCGGCCACGTGGAACACCGACACCACCCCCGGCAGCCGCACCGACCGGGCCCGGAACGCGTCCACCGCCGCCCGCTCGTGCGCCGTCAACCGCACCGACACCAACGCCTGCAACGGCAGACCGAGCGCCGCCGGATCCACCTCGGCGTGGAAACCACGGATCGCACCACGCTCGCGCAGCGCCCGGGTGCGCGTCAGGCACGTCGACGGCGCCACACCCACCCGCTCGGCGAGGGCGTTGTTCGGCAGTCGGCCGTCCGCCGCCAGCTCGGTCAGGATCGCGCGGTCCACCTCATCCAGGGCCGGGTACGGCCGCAGATCATTCGGCTCACTGGGCATTGCGCCATCCTCGCCCGAACCCATGACGGAAACCAAGCCGATCCGCAGAATCATCTGCCGAACCATTGCCCACCAGCCGCCATATGTTCGACGCTACCGCCATGACAACGATGGACACCCGGGCCGTACACGCCGGCCGCGACGACCTGCGCACCCTCGGCGTGCACGTACCACCCATCGACCTGTCCACCACCAACCCGCTGCCCTCCGTCGACGACGGCGGCGCCGCGTACGAGCAACTCGCCACCGGCGGCACCCTCCCCACCGACGGCAGCGCCGTCTACCAACGCCTCTGGAACCCCACAGTCGCCCGCTTCGAAACCGCCCTCGCCGAACTGGAAGGCACCGCCCAGGCCGTCGCCTTCGCCAGCGGAATGGCCGCCCTCACCGCCACACTGCTCGCCGCCGCCCGCGACGACCGCCGGCACGTCGTCGCCGTCCGACCCCTCTACGGCGGCACCGACCACGTCCTCGCCACCGGCCTGCTCGGCACCACAGTCACCTGGACGCGCCCCGACGAGGTCACCGCCGCAATCCGCCCCGACACCGCACTCGTCATCGTCGAGACACCCGCCAACCCCACAGTCGACCTGGTCGACATCGCCGCCCTCGCCGCCGCGGCCGGCGACATCCCACTACTGGTCGACAACACCGTCGCCACCCCGGTACTGCAACAACCCGCCCGGCACGGCGCCACCCTCGTCCTGCACAGCGCCACCAAGAGCATCGGCGGACACGGCGACGTCCTCGCCGGCGTCGTCGCCTGCGACGAGACCTGGGCCGTACGGCTACGCCAGGTCCGCGCGGTCACCGGCGCGATCCTGCACCCCCTCGGCGGCTACCTGCTGCACCGCGGCCTGCAAACCCTGCCGCTGCGGGTCCGCGCCCAACAGGCCAGCGCCGAGAAACTCGCCGGCTGGCTCGCCGACCACCCCGCCGTACACCGGGTGCACCACCCCTCGGTGCACGACCCGGCGGCGCTGGTCGGGCGGCAGATGTCCGGACCCGGCGGCCTGCTCGCCTTCGAGGTACGCGGCGGCGCTCCCGCCGCGGCCGCCGTCGCCGGCGCCTGCCGCCTCATCACCCACGCGGTGTCCCTCGGCGGCGTCGACACCCTCATCCAGCACCCCGCCTCGCTCACCCACCGGCCGGTCGAGGGCGACGCCAAACCCGCCGCCGCCCTGCTGCGCCTCTCGGTCGGCCTCGAAGACCCCGAAGACCTGCGCGCCGACCTGGCCCACGCCCTCGACACGATCGCCTGACCCTCAGCGCAGCTCGCTGTTGCCCAACACCCGCACCGGCGAACCCTGCCGAGCCACCCGCAACATCGCCCGACCGATCCCGTCTGTAGTGGTGACCTGATTCGGCAGCAACCGACGCAACACCGGAAACAGCGGACGGGTGACCGCGTACCCGAACCGGTACCACCGCGTCTTCGACACCGCCCCGTACGTCGGCTGGATGAACCCCGGCCGCGCCGCGTAACCGTTGGGCAGCAGATCCATGATCGCGTTCTCGGCACGCCCCTTGACCCGCGCCCACATCACCCGACCCCGACCCGACGAATCGGTCCCCTGACCCGAGACGTAGACGAATGTGACAGGTGGGCTCACCTGCGCGAACAATCGTGCCGCCGCCATCGGGTAGTCGTAGCTGACCCGCGTGTACGCGGCCTCGTCCAGACCCAATGAGGACACCCCCAGGCAGTAGAAACACGCGTCGACACCGGTCAGCTCGGCCCGCACCGCGTGCAACTCACCCACGTCCGCCACCGTCAGCTCCCGCAGCTTCGGATCCCGCACACCAGTCGGCCGCCGGCCGACAGTCAGCACCTCGCGCACGTCATCGGCGAGCAGGCACTCGCGCAACACGCCCTGACCGACCATCCCGGTCGCGCCGAAGACAACCACCCGCATCAGATCCACCCCTGTCGTCGCCCTCGCCACTCGCGTCCTCGCAGGCTCCCACGATCGGCATGACCACCGACGGCTGGGGAAAGCCCCGCCGACCCGAATCCACCACACCGGCAGGGGAGGACGAACGTGCCGTTCATCACCGTGGGCACCGAGAACAGCACCGCCATCGACATCTACTACGAGGACCACGGCTCCGGCCAGCCGGTCGTGCTCATCCACGGCTTCCCGTTCAACGGCGCCACCATGGAGAAGCTGGCCAACCCACTGCTGAACGCCGGCCACCGGGTGATCACCTACGATCGCCGGGGATTCGGCGCCTCCAGCCAACCGGACACCGGATACGACTACGACACCCTGGCCGCCGACCTCGACACCCTCATGACGGAGTTGGACCTGCGCGACACCATCCTCGCCGGTCACTCCATGGGCACCGGTGAGGTGACCCGCTACCTCAGCAGGTATGGCTCCGAGCGGGTCAGCCGAGGCGTACTGCTCAGCCCACTGGCGCCGTTCCTGCGCAAGACCTCCGACAACCCCGAGGGGGTCGACGGAAGCGTCTTCGACGGCTTCAAGCAGGCCATCGCGGCAGACCGGTTCGCCTACCTCACCGCCTTCTGCACCAGCTTCTTCAACTACGACAAGACCAAGGGCAAACAGGTCAGCGAGGAAGCGTTCCAGGCGCACTGGGCCATCGGGCGGCTCGCCTCCGCCAGTGCCATGTACCAGTGCATCGACGCCATCGCCACCGACTTCCGGGCCGACGTGCCCCGCGTCGACGTGCCGATTCTCATCGTCCAGGGCGACCAGGACGCGGTGCTGCCCTACCCGGTCACCGGCCAGCGGCTCGCACCGATGCTGCCCAACGGCAAGCTCGTCACCCTCAAGGGCGCCCCGCACGGCATCCCGTGGACGCACGCCGACGAGGTCAACAAGGCGATCATGGACTTCATCGGCGCGCCAGCCATGGCCCGTGCCTGAGCGCCAGGTCAGGACTTGGGGCCGACGTGCCGGTCCAGTGTGGCGACGGCGTCGCGTCGCGCCACCGACAGCGAGTTGCGTCGGTTCATCCGCCAGGCGACGCCGAGCAGGTCGAGGCTCCACTGGCAGAGCCGCATGATGTCGGCCGACTCGTTGACGAACATGTAGCGCGGGTAGACGTACGCCTTGCCGCGCACCGTCACCCGGTTGGCGAACCGGCAGCCGTCGGAGTGGAACAGTCCACGCAGGAAGTCGCCCGGGTGTGCCGTCACGAGTTCGCGTTGCCAGTTGGCCAAGATGATCGGGCGTTCGTGTTTTTTGCCAGGGCCATGCTGAGGGAGCAGGCAGGGCCAGTGCTTGCCGGAACTCTGCACGCTGACGCAGCCGACCTGCTGGACGCGCTGCACCCTCGCGGCGAGCACTGCTCGCATAGCGGCGTCACAGGCCTCGATCAGGCCTGGCCAGCTATCGCTGCAGGCGATGCGAAGCACCGGGACCCGGGTGGACGTGACGAGATGACCGTCGCCCAGGTAGAGGCCAAGTAGGTACAGGTATGACGACGGATCTGTCTGAATGTTGACGTTGGGTCGGCAGCGGAAGCAGCGGGACTCGGTGCCTTGCTGTTGTGGCTCAGCCGGCCCCCTGCACCAGCCGCGAACGGTTGGATAGGGAAGTCTCAGTCCTCGGGCGACCTCAGCGACCGTGCTGCCGGCGAGGTGCTGACGCCGTGCTCGTAGGCGCAGTTCAGGTGGGTGCACAGCACGATTTTGGAACAGCCGTACGACAATTTTGGTGCCCCCGGTGGGATTCGAACCCACACTGTCGGAGGTTTGAGCTCCGCTTCTCTGCCGGTTGGAATACGGGGACGCTTGGCCGAATGCTCTGGTGGCCTCCCATAGGTTACCTACTACGCTGAGGGCGGCGACACCCGGTCGGGTTGGTGTCGGCTTATGACTGGTGGGGGTAGGGCTGGTGGCTGAGATGCCGACGGATGCCGAGCGTAGGCGCGTACTGATCGCCGAGGACGAGGCGCTGATCCGGCTGGACCTCGCCGAGATGCTGGTCGAAGAGGGTTACGAGGTGGTGGGGGAGGCCGGTGACGGCGAGACAGCCGTACGCCTCGCCGAGGAGCTGAAGCCCGACCTCGTCATCCTCGACATCAAGATGCCGATCATGGATGGGTTGGCCGCCGCCGAGCGCATCGCCGGTGCCCGGATCGCCCCGGTGATCATTCTGACCGCGTTCAGCCAGCGTGATCTGGTGGAGCGGGCGCGGGCGGCCGGCGCGATGGCGTACCTGGTGAAGCCTTTCCAGAAGAGCGACCTGGTCCCGGCGGTGGAGATCGCGCTGTCGCGGTACTCGGAGGTCGCGGCCCTGGAGGCGGAGGTCGCGAGCCTGACGGACCGCCTGGAGATCCGTAAGTCGGTGGAGCGCGCCAAGGGCGCGCTGATGACCACGTACGGGATGACCGAGCCGCAGGCGTTCAAGTGGATCCAGCGCACGGCGATGGATCACCGGATGACAATGAAGGAGGTTGCCGAGCGGATCCTCGCGGAGACCGCCGGCGGCGAGGTGACCCTGCCGGCACCCTGACCGGTATCGACCCGTGTCGAGGCGGATGGGGGCGGTGCTCGGCGTTCTCGCCGTGCTGGTGGCCGCCTGTGAGTCCTCGGCCTGTCCCGACTGCGAGGGGCCGCCACCGGTCCGGCCGGCCTGGCAGTCGGTGGTCCTGCCGGACACGCCGGGTGTGCCGGGTCGACCGGTGCTGCGCGACGTCACCGCCTGTGCCGACCGGTGGTACGTGGTCGGCGGCGTGGTCGATCTGGCCGGGGAGACCCGCCCGGCCGCCTGGAGCAGCCCGGACGCCAGTTCCTGGGTGCCGCTGCCGACGGCGCCGGTGACGTTCTACGGCAAGCAGCACGTGCTCTCCGCGGCGGCCTGCCGGGACGGACGGCTGGCCGCGGTCGGGGCGAAGAGCGGTGGCGCGCACGGCAATCCCCGTACCGGCACCTGGAGGCAGGCGTCGGACGGCACGCTGCACGAGGTGGATGCGCCTTTCGAGCGGTACGCCGGGCCGCGCGCTGTCAACGTGGCCCGGTTGGCGGCGGGGCCGCAGGGCTGGTTGATCGCCGGTAGTCGGATCGACGGTGCGGCGGTCTGGATCTCCTCGGACGCGGCCGGGTTCGCGCTGGTGGAGGGCGCACCGGAGTTGGCCGGTGATGAGCGGGGGCGGACGGCGGCGTACGACGTGGTCGCCGTGCCGTCGGGTTGGTTGGTGGTGGGTGCGCTGTTGCCGCCTGGGGGTACCGCGCTGACGCCGCTGGCCTGGTCCTCGGCGGATGGCCGGAGCTGGCGGCGGGCTGCCCTGCCGGTGGTGGACGGGCGGGGGCAGGCGCAACGGGTGGCGGTGGTTGGCGACGTGCCGGTGGCGGTCGGGCCGGTGCGGGCGGGGTTCGGCAGTTGGCGGCTGACCGCGCAGGGCTGGCGGTCGGCGGGCGGATTCGGGGCGGCCGGACCGGGTGTGGCGTCGGCGGCGGGGCTGGTGGCCGTCGGGCAGAGGTTGGTGGCGGTGACGAGGGGCGGGGACCGTCACACACTGTGGCTCTCGGTCGATGTGGGCGAGTCATGGCGGCCGATGATCTTGCCGCAGCCGGTACCGGACAGCGGAGACACTGCTGTCGCGGTGACCTCGACGGGAGATCGACTGTTGCTGGTGGCGGACGATGGGAAAACGTCGCGTGCCTGGTGGGCGGGGGTTTCAGACCTCGATCGGTAGCTGACGGAAGCCCGCTGGCCGGTGCCGACGAAACAAAGGTGAAAAGGCTTCACGACCGAAGGTTCTTACAGGGATCGTTTCCAATCCGCCACGGCGTGTAACGGTTCGGTCAACCCGCTCGCTTGGGGCTTACGTCACAGCTCCACGGTGGGATAACGTCCGGCCCCAGACCGGCGACGACGGTCTGGTTCGTCCGCCCCCGCAAGGGCCAATAGCCAGCGGGTGGTTCGGACCATGGGACGAGGAGGGTTCGGGCCTTGAGGCAAAAGCTCGCGCGCGTTATCGGTGGGGTCGCCATGGTGGCGCTCGTCGCCGGCGGAACCGCATGCTCCAGTGGCGACGATGCGGCAGGCGGGGGCGGTGACGCCTGCGGCAGCAAGATCGCATTCTTCGGCGCGCTGACCGGCAGCTCGGCCGCGCTCGGCATCAACGAGAACAACGGTGTCAAGCTCGCCGTCGACAAGTACAACAAGGAAAACGCCGACTGCAAGGTCGAGCTGGCCTCCCTGGACTCGCAGGGCAGCCCCGACCAGGCGCCTGGTCTGGCGCAGAAGGCGATCGACGACACCAAGATCCTTGGCGTCGTCGGCCCGGCCTACTCGGGTGAGTCCGAGGCCGCCGGCCCGCTGTTCAACGAGGCCGGCCTGGTGACCATCACCCCGTCCGCGACCCGGCCGAGCCTGGCCGACCAGAAGTGGAAGACCTTCTTCCGCGCGGTCGGCAACGACTTCAGCCAGGGCCCGGCGGCCGGCAACTACATGAAGAACGTGATGAAGGCCGACAAGGTCTACGTCATCGACGACCAGTCCGCGTACGGCGCCGGCCTGGCCGACGAGGTCAAGAAGCTGCTCGGCCCGGCGGTTGTCGGCTCGGACAAGGTCCAGGGCGAGGGCAAGCAGACCGAGTTCTCCGGCGTGGTCACCAAGGTCAAGGCCGCCAACGTGAAGGCGATCTTCTACGGCGGTTACTACCAGGAGGCCGGCCTGATCCGTAAGCAGCTCACCGCTGCCGGGGTCACCGCGCCGCTGGTCGCCGGCGACGGCGTCAACGACGGTGCGTACATCACCTCCGCTGGTCAGGCGGCGGCCGAGGGCACCATCCTCACCTGCCCGTGCCAGCCGGCCGCTGAGGCCCGTGGCACCTTCGTGCAGGAGTTCAAGGCGCTCAACGGCACCGACCCGGGCACCTACAGCGACACCGCCTACGACGCGGCGAACATCCTGCTGGCCGGTATCAAGGCTGGCAAGACCACCCGTGAGGGCCTGCTGGAGTTCGTGAAGGGCTACAGCGGCGAGGGTGTCGCGGCGAGCTACAAGTTCACCGAGACCGGCGAGCTGGACCCGGCTCAGGTCAAGGTCTGGGCCTTCAAGGTCACCGGCGGCAAGGTTGTCCCGGACCAGGAGATTCCGAAGTCCTGATGTTGGTCGCTGCTTCGGCGATTGAGTTGTGATCGCGGGTGCGGCCGGGAGCTGCTCGCTCCCGGCC
>NZ_JBEZGJ010000015.1:0-67335 GCF_040649965.1 Micromonospora sp. NPDC048843 | reverse complement strand
GGGGGGGGGGGGCGGTGGGGCTTGGCGGGGCCCTGCGCCGGGGGGGGGGCGGGGGGGGGGGTCCCTACGGTTGGGGCGGGGGGGGGGGGGGGGGGGGGGGGGGGCCCCCCCCCCGCCTCGTCGGCTTCACGCTGGGCGTCGGCCGGAAACTCCTCGGGCAGGCCGAGCTCGCGGCGCAACGCGCCGAAGTCGATGCGGGGCGCGAGTACGCGTCGGATGACCACGGGTCAATCCTGACAGCGCCACGGGTGATCCGCTTCCGGTGACCGGCCGGAAATCCGACCGGTGAGGGGATGCTCCGCGCTCAGCCGGTCGCCTTGCGGGCGGCGCTGCGGGGCCCCCTGGGTGCGGTGGCTCGGGCGGCGACCGGGCTGGCCGGAGACTTGCGGGCTGTCACCTTGCGGGCCGGCGCCTTGGCCGTGACGGTCTTCTTCGCCGGGGCCTTCTTCGCCGCCGCCTTGCGGGCGGTGGTCGACGAGGTACCCGTCGCCTTCGCGGCCGGGGCCTTCTTGGCCGGAGCCTTGCGCGCGCCGCCGCCGGGGCGGGTCGACGCGGTCTTCTTCGCCGCTGTCGTCTTCTTCGCCGCTGTCTTCTTGGCGGCGGACGCCTTGGTCGCCACCTTCCGCGCCGGGGCCTTCGCCGCGCTCGTGGTCTTGCGCGTCGAGGCCTTCGCCGCGGTGGTGGTCTTCTTCGCCGGGGCCTTCGCGGCGGTGGTGGTCTTGCGCGTCGAGGCCTTCGCGGCGGTGGTGGTCTTCTTCGCCGGGGCCTTCGCGGCGGTGGTGGTCTTCTTCGCCGCGCTGGCGGTGGTCTTCTTCGCCGCGCTCACCGTCTTCTTCGCCGTACCCGTGGTCTTCTTCGCGGCGGTGGTGGTCTTGCGCGCGGTGGACGCCGGGGCCCGCTTGGCGGCGGTGGTCGTCTTGCGGGTGGTGGTCGAGGCCTTCGCGGGGGCCTTCTTGGCCGCGGCGGTGGTCTTGGTCGTGGCCTTCTTCGCGGGGGCCTTCGTAGCCGCCGTGGTGGTCTTCCTGGCCGGGGCGCGGCCCGCCCCGCCGGCGGCCTTGCGGGCCGGCGCCTTCGCGGCAGCCGTGGTGGACTTGCGCACGGGGGTGGTCCGGCTAGCCGCCGTGTTCCGCTCCGCCGCGGCGGTCTTCTTCGCGGTGGTGCGTCGGGCGGCCGGGCGCTTGGTGGCCTGCTGTGCTTCGGCCATCGTGGTTTCCTCCTCGGGGGACGTGCTCTCGCGTGCGTCCTCGCGGAGCACGAAATACCTCGGCGCGAGCCGTCCCGCGCCGCCTATCTGTCGTCTCCGGCCCAACGAGCGTCCTCGGCATCCCACGCCTCGTTCCGCTCCTGCACTCGTTGCAGGGCGTTCTCCGCGTCGGCCGCCGAGTCGTACGGGCCGAGGACGTGCTTCGCCGGACACACGTTGGCGTCCGTCTCGACCCGGTGATGCCGGGTGCACCAGTAGAACTGCCCACCACGTTCGCTGTCGCTCATGGGAATCACTGTGCACCGCGAACCGGCCGGCCGCCACCGGATCGCACAAGTCGCCGACGATCTCCACAGTAGATATGCATTGCGTTCGTCGGGGCGGAACGCGGAAATAGGGTCGGACGAACAGTCAGTTCCGGTGCAATCCAGGGCTGAGGCATGATCTGCGCTCGTGATCAATACGGTGACCGGCACGGGGGCGTGCCCGGGATGTTCGGCGACGACGGCATCGGTACGGGACGCGGTGCCCTGGTGTCCCAGCTGCGAATGGAATCTGGACGCCTATGACCCGGCACGACGCCGACGCGAGTTCGGGTGGGGTTGGGTCGACCGGTGGACCTACCGAATGGCGTTCCGGGCGACCAGGCGGCAGTTCACCCAACTGGTTGGGCGACCGTTGGGCACCAACGGATCCGAAGCCGCCCGGACGCTCACCGCAGCAGCCTCGTTGCTCCTGATCGCCGCGGTGCTCGCGCTCGCGGTTGTCGGCGGTTGGCTGATCGTGGCGTTCCCGTTTCCCAACCTGGCGATCGTGCCGGGTGTGGCGATGGTCGGTCTGGCGATCGCGTTGCGGCCCCGGTTCGGTCGCCTCGACCCGGAGCTGGAGGTGCTCACCCGCGACCAGGCGCCGGAGTTGTTCGGCCTGATCGACGAGGTGGCCACGGCGATCGGGGCACCGGTACCGGACGTGGTGGGTGTGGACGGCGCCATCAACGCGTACGCGGGCACTGTCGGGTTGCGGCGGCGGAAGGTGCTCGGTCTCGGACTTCCGCTGTGGGGTTCGCTTCCCGCCGGTGGCCGGGTGGCGCTGCTCGGCCACGAGCTCGGTCACTTCGTCAACGGTGACCCGCGCCGGGGCCTGTTCACCCAGCCCGCGTTCACCATGCTCGGCTCGGCCGCCGACCTGTTCCGGCCGGTGCGGACCAGCGTCGGGGCGGGGCTGGTGGAGATGCTGGGCGACGCGCTGGGCCGCGCGTTCCAGTGGGTGGTGTCGCGGGTGCTGTTCGTCGCGTACCTGCTGCTGGTGACTGTGGCATTGCGGGACAGCCAGCGCGCCGAGTACCTCGCCGACGAGCTTTCCGCCCGGGTGGCCGGCACGACCGCCGCTACCGACTTCCTCGACACCCTGCTCGCCACCGAGTCGCTGGCGCTGGCGGTGCGTCGGGAGAGCCGGGCGGGACACGGCCCGGACCGGTGGCGCTCCGCGCTGGCCGAGTCCCGTGCGGCCAAGACCGACCAGTTGCCGCTGCTGCGGCAACTGTCGGTCCGCGACGAGGCGACGCTGTTCGCCGCTCACCCACCGACCGGACTGCGCCGCCAGATGCTCGCCGGGCGCGCGTGGCAGGATCCCTCGGTTGTGCTCACCGAAGCCCGGATGGAGCGGATCGACGCCGAACTCGGCAAGGAGTACGACCGCTTCCGCCGTACCGTCAGCTGGTCGGGCTGACGCCGGACGCGCACCCGCGGGCGGCGTTGGGCAGAGCGGTCGCGGCCTATGATCGCCGGATGGCGACACCGGACTACATCGTGGGGCTGCGCAAGCACGTCGGCCACGACCTGCTCTGGCTGCCGAGTGTCAGCGCGGTGGTCCGCAACGACGCCGGTGAGCTGCTGCTCGGGCAGCGTGCCGACGACGGGCGCTGGTCGGTGATCAGCGGTTTCGTCGAGCCGGGCGAGCAGCCGGCCACCGCGCTGGTCCGCGAGGTGCGCGAGGAGACGGGCCTGGAGGTGACGCCGGTGCGGATGTCCAGCGCCGTGTCGCACCCGCACACGTACCCCAACGGGGACCGCTGCGAATACCTGAACCTGGGGTTCCTGTGCCGGTTGGTGGCCGGCACCGCCCGCGTCAACGACGACGAGTCGCTGGCCGTGCGGTGGTTCCCGCTGGACCGGCTGCCCGAGCTGGACAAGCACGCCCTGCTGGTCATCGCGTACGCGTTGCGCGAGAACAAGGTGGCCGGTTACCTGGAGCCGGGTACGACGTGGGACGACGTACCCGACTGAGGTTCACACCGGGGTCGGCGCGAGGACGACCGGCTCGGCGGGGACCGATCGGGCCGCCCGGATGGCGTACGCGAGCGCGTACGGCGTGCAGGCCAGGTAGAGCATGGGCTCTATCAACACCCGGTTGGTGATCAGGAAGATCTCCCACTCGATCGGCCGGGGCAGGCCGAAGTTCCAGTCCGTCCAGCAGGCGAAGAGCCACAGCGGCGCGGAGATCGGGTCGACGCGCTCCCGTGCCTCGATTGTCGGCCCAGCGCCGAATCCGGCGGGGTACGCGTCGACGATGACGAGGATCACCGCGAGGTCCGCGGCGACGAGTGCGCCGAGAACGCCCACCCACCAGGCGGCTCGGACGCGACCCCGGGCGGCGAGGCTCGCCGCGGCCCAGAGCGCGAGGGTCAGGCCGGCCAGCCAGAGCAGCAGACCGGGTACGGCGTCGGCCAGGCCCTCGGCGTTGACGACGTACCTGAAGTTGACGACGTACACGAACAGGATGACGGCCGCACCGACCGGGAGCACCACGCCGAGGGCGATACGCAGCGGGCCGTCGAGTGCGTTGTGCCGGGCCCAACGGGCGGCGAACACCGCCAGCACGACCGCCAGCACGATGGTGAACGCCGCCCAGATCGGCCTCTGCGCCCGCTCCACCCAACTCGCCCGCACCAGCAACGAGTCGACGGAGAACAGCGCCAACACACCGAGGGCCACGATCCCGACGCAGGCGATCGGGGACAGCAGTAGTGCGGCGACGGTGCGGCCGGCCCGACCACGCATCACTGTGCGGTCGACGATCGGGGCGCCGGCGCGACCGACGGCCAGGCTCACCGCGAAGCCGACCATCGTCGTCCGGTGGCCACTCTCGGCGAGCACGTGCAGCTCGGCAGCCCACTCGCGGCGCAGCTCGTCGCGAACCTCGGCCGGCCAGCGGCGCGCTGCCAACTCCAACAGCAGCTCGGCGGCCCGGCGGGTCACCACGCCGGTGCTCCGGTGGGCTCGGTGCCACCCCACGAGCGACGGCTGCCGTCGGGGATCGCGGCCCGCAGGTCGGCGAGCGCCTGGCGGGCCTGCGCCACCCCAACGGCGGTCAGTCGGTAGTAGCGGCGGGCCGGCCGCCCGGCCGCGACGGGATCGATCGCCTCCCAGTCGGCGGCCAGCCAGCCGGCCCCCTGCAACCGGTGCAGCACCGGGTAGAGGGTGCCGCTGGGCAGGCCCGTCAATCGCATCAGGTCGAGCCCGTAGCGCTGCTCGTCGGGCTCGGCGAGCAGCGCCGCGAGCACCTTCGCGACCGGAATCGTCATCCGCATCCGACCACTGTATCGGAACTCTACATAGGGGTGGGTACCCGTTCGACGGGAATCCACAGCTCGGCGTCCGCCTGGGTGCCGTCCGCCGACACCCGGACCCGGGAGATCTCCGGTCCAGGTCGGCTGCGGTACGGGTTGGACGGAAACCACTGGGTGAACACGTCACGCCACAGGAACTGCACCGCCTGCGGAAATGCACCGGAGGTGGTGAACACCGCCCACGACCCGGCCTGCACCGGCAGCGCGTCCAGGCCCTCCGGCGGCACGGCGGCGGTCACCACCCCGTGCCAGTAGTCCAACTCGGTGCCCTCCTGCCGGCTGTCGGCGAGGTTGTCGCTGACGTTGACGATCCCCTTCGGCTCCTGATCGGAGAGCGCCTCGATCCGTTCGGTCGTCTCCTTGTCGATGCTCCGGATGAACGCGACGATCGCCGGGTTCATCCCCTCGTGCACCAGCGGGACCCGGGCCTTGCGCCCCACCAGCGCGAACGCGTCCTTGTCGACGATTCGGTACTCCATGCTGCCGCTCCCTTCGACTGTGAGTCGGAAGGACATCCGGGGCTGGGCACGCAGCGCTGCCCCCGTACGCCGAGCTTCTCCGGGCCCCACGCCGTGCACGGCGTGGAACGCCCGGGCGAACGCCTCGGCGGACCCATAGCCGTAGTGCACCGCGACGTCGAGCAACGTCCGCTCCCCCGCCAGCACGTCCGCGCCGGCGACGGTGAGCCGGCGCCGACGGATGTACTCCGACAGCGGCATCCCGGCCAGTGCGGAGAACAGCCGCCGGAAGTGGTACTCCGACGTCAGCGCGATCCGCGCCAGCTCGGCCACCTCGATCTTCTGGTCGAGGTGGCGCTCGATGTGAGCCATGGCCTCGTTGAGCCGATCCAGCACCCGGGCCTCCTTCCCTTTCGAGCACCGACGTTAGGTCGTGGGGTCGGTCGCCCACCCGACATCCGATGCCCGCATCGGTCGGGTACGGCGGCACCGATCGCCCGTGTCGTAGCCTGGCGGACTTTGCTTCCGAAGGAGGTTGACGTGGCCGAGTATCCGCAGGACGTCGTGCAGCGCTTCCACGGCACCCCCGACCAGGTCGACGCCGGCCTGGTGGGCGAGCCGCCGCGGACGTGGGAGTCCGTCGTCATCGAGGAGTACGACACGTCCTGGGCGCAGCGTTTCATCGCCGTCCGATCGTCGCTCACCGGGGCGCTGGGTGGGCTGATCATCGCTGTGGAACACGTCGGGTCGACGGCGGTACCGGGGCTCGCCGCCAAGCCCGTCATCGACATCGACCTCGTTCTCGGGGACACCGCCGAGGAGGCCGCCTATCTCCCCGCCCTGGAACGGCTCGGGTACCGGCTCGTCCTTCGGGAACCCTGGTGGCACGGGCACCGGATGCTTCTCAGCCCCGCCGAGGACGTCAACCTGCACGTCTGGCCGCAGGGTGCGCCGGAGCCGATCCGGCACCGGCTCTTCCGCGACTGGCTGAGATCGCATCCGCACGACCGGGAGCGGTACGCCGCGACCAAGCGCCGCCTCGCACGGGACACCACGAACCGGCCACGCGACTACAGCCTCGCGAAGAACGACGTCATCGACGAGATCTACGCGCGCATCTTCGCCGCCTGATGACCTCACGTCTGCGGCGGTCCCGCGTAGATCTTGGACAGTTTCCGTTATCAGTTAACGGAAACTGTCCAAGATTGGGCCGTGGGCCGAGGATGTGAGCCCGCCAGTGACCACCCGGGTTCGTCAGGAACAGTCGAAGCGGTACTCGAACGGCCTGGTGGGGCAGGCGGTGCAGACGAAGAGGTAGATCCCGCCGACGTCGCCCAGCATGAGCCCGGTGGGGTTCTGGATCGTCGACCACGGATGATCGTCGGTGGTGGCCGTCTCCCAGCCGGCCATCGCCGGACGATCCTCTACCGGAATCCACCGCTTCTCGTCACCGCGGCTGAACTCCCAGCTGGCGACCGTCAGCAGATGGTCCATGAGCGAGCCGCACTCGCAGACCGGCCATTCCGGCGACTGGGTCCAGCCGGGGTAACCGCCGACCTTGATCCCCGAGGCGACCGCCAGATCGGTTTCGTACTCCCATCCGGTCTCCTGCGCGACCTGCCTCATCGTGCCCTCGATCTGCGGCCACACGGCATCCGGGAGGTCCCAGCCCGGATACTCGGTGACCCGCTCCGGGTCGAGCACGCAGGGGTTGGGGACGTGCGCTGGGTCCGACTCCACATCCGGTAAGGGCATTTCTTGAAGCCGGACGCCGATGTCGGCGCGGCGACGCCACCGCAGTTCGGGGCGAGGTGTCGTCCACGGGTCGTGGTCGAATGGGCACCACAGGACCTGAAGAATGTCCGCGCCCGCTGGGAACGGCACTTCGGGCACGTCCTCGGCCAGCAACTGCGCCACCGGCACCAGCGGTGCCGCCGACTCACCCGGAGAGTCGCGGTAGTGGTCGCCGGGCTCCGGCCCGTCGCACATCGGCCAGGCTTCGTCGGCCGGCCACAGCAGCGGGCCGCCTACCGAACTCTGCTCCGCTGTCGGCGCACCCGGACGGGGATGCAGGCGGACGGTCGTCCGCGCCAACGGCGCAACCGCCGGAAAGATCTGTGGCATGTCGATGGGGCTGGAGGGGGTGGTGTGCACGCCGCCGATCGTAGGGGGCGCGCAATCAGCGTGTTCAGCGCGGCGGCTGCTGCATGATCCAGGTGGGCACGGGCTCCGACAGGAAGCCGGCCACCTCCCAGCCGGCCCGGCGGTACAGCTCGACGTTGCCCGGGTTGCTGGTCTCCAGGATCGCCGGCAGGCCCTCGGCGGCGGCACGGGCCAGGCCGGCCCGCATGACGGCACGGCCCCAACCGCGTCCGGCGCTGTCGGGGTGGGTGCCCAGGACGCCGAGATACCAGAACGGGAACGTCGGCAGAGCGGCGTGCACGGCGTCGTCGTAGCTCTGGACGCGGGCCAGCACGTCGGCGGGGTAGTGAGCGGCGAGCCCGCCCTCCGGTGACCCGGTCGGCGACCCCGCCGGTGGCTCCCAGATGGCGACCGACGCGCCCCCACCGATCGTCCAGATCGATGACTGGTGCACCCGCTTGTCGAAGAGGTGCCCAAAGAATGTGGCGGCGTACCGCGGATAGGTCTGCTCGTCGGGGAAGAGGCACCGCAGGATCGGATCCTTGACGAACGCGGCGACCAGCGAACCAACCACCGCGTCGCGGTCCGCCGGGGTGGCGATGGTGATCTCGGGCGTTGTCACAGCAGTCGACACTATCCGAAAAGGAGCCTTGACCCTGACACGGTGGCGGACCGGAGACTGGCCCCATGGACCTCGATGACTACCGGGGACACTCCCCCTACAGCGACCCCGGGCGGCACGGCGGACTCCTCGACGCCGTGGCGTCCGACATCCCCACGGTGGCGGCGACCGCCCGTAACGTGATCGTCCACTACCGGGCCGGCGGCGTCGAGCTGCCCGACGACCGGCAGGACGAGGTGAACCGCCGCTGGGTGGACCGCATCCTCGACACCGACCAGTCCCGCTTTCCCCTGCCGCTGAGTGCTGAGCGCCCGGCCGTGGAACGGGTGGCCGGCTGCTGCCGGGACCACACACTGCTATCGATCGCGATCCTCCGTCAGCACGGCATTCCCAGCCGCAGCCGGGTCGGCTTCGCCTCGTACTTCGTGCCCGGCTGGCACCACGACCACGTGGTGGTGGAGTACTGGAATGGCGACCGGTGGGTCTGGGCCGACCCGGAGGTCGACCCGGCCGGCGACTGGGGGTTCGACGGCTACGACATCGACCCGAAGGCCGGCCTCTTCGACTCGGCCGCGCGGGTGTGGTCGGCGTACCGGGCCGGGACAATCGACCCCGAGGTGTACGGCGTGAGCCCGGAGCTGCCGATCCGCGGCGCCTGGTTCATCCACGACTACGTCCTGCTGGAACTGGCCCACCGGCAGAAGGACGAGCTGCTGCTCTGGGACAGCCTGGACGCGATGACCGACGACGTCGCCACCGCCGACCTCACTCTCGTGGACGAGATCGCCGCGTTGCTGCTCGCCGCCGACGACGGCGACGAGGCCGCGGAGAAGGCCCTCGCCGGCCGGTACGCCAGCGACGCCCGACTCCCCCCCGGCCTCCGGGTGGAGAGCGTCTCGCCGGTCTCCGGCACCGTCAGCATTGTCGACCTGCGCCGCTGAGCAAGCCGGACGTGTGTCGAAGCCCCGGCCAGGAATTCGACACACGCCCTAGCCGAAGGTGAAGGCGTACGCCTCGGCGCCGGGCTCGCCAAACGTGATCTCCAGGGTCCGCTCACGGACCGCGCCGTCCTGGCGGACGAGCTGGTAGAGCCGGCCGTCCTGGAGCACGCCGTTGCCGTCCTCGTCGACGTCGACGCCGTGCGCCGGGCCGGGGGCGTCACCGTCGAGCAGCACGCGGAACGGAATCGACGCTCCCGCCCCGGGGGCCAGCACGAGATGCGCGTCGCGGGCGTGGAACCGGAAGGCGATGCCGCCACCGGCCCGGTCCAGCACGACGTTCTCCGACCTGATCGTCCACTCCCCCGCCAACGCCCACTGGTTGAGGCCGAGGCTTTCCGGCACCTGGTAGGCGCGGCGTTCGTCGAGCGCCGGGCCGTTCGGCGACGCGAAGTGTTCGCCGCGACTGAAACCGAGGTACGTCTCGGGCGTGCGCAGGTTGTTCCAGTCGGCGTCCGCCTCCGGGCCGAGCCCCTTGACGGGTACGGGTTCGCGCTCGATGCCGAGCAGTTGCTGGAGCATCCGCTCGGACTGCTCGTAGCGCCCCTCCCCGAAGTGCTCGTCGCGGATGACGCCGTCGGCGTCGACGAAGTAGAGCGCCGGCCAGTAGTGGTTGTCGAACGCGCTCCAGATCGCGTAGTCGTTGTCGACCGCCACCGGGTAGTCGATCGACCGGGCCGCCACCGCTCGCCGCACCCAGTCGACCTCGTGCTCGAACCCGAACTCCGGGGTGTGCACCCCGACGACGACCAGCCCGTCATCGCGGTAGGCCTGCGACCAGGCACGCACGTACGGCTCCTGGCGCAGCCAGTTGATGCAGGTCAGCGTCCAGAAGTTGATCAGGACGACGCGCCCACCCAGGTCGGCGGGGCCGAGTGGCTCGGCGTTGAGCCACTCGGCCGCCCCGTTCAGCGGGGGCAGGTGCACGGCCATCTAGCGCAGTGACCGGAAGGCGGTGCGAAGCTCCTCGGAGAAGATCTTCGGCTGTTCCCAGGCCGCGAAGTGCCCGCCCACGTCGAGCTTGTTGTAGTAGATGAGGTTGGAGTACGCCTGCTCGGCCCAGCTCTGCGGCGCCTCGTACAGCTCGTCGGGGAAGACGCTCACGGCGACCGGGACGTTCACGCCCTTGGCGGCGAAGAACGACAGTTTGTTCTCCGCGTACAGACGGGACGCGGAGACCGCTGTGTTCGTCAACCAGTAGAGCGAGATGTTGTCCAGGATGTCGTCGCGGGTGAGGCCCGCTTTGGCCCCGTCGAACACCTGCGAGATCAGGGCCAGACTCTTCGCGTCGTGGTCGAGCAGGAAGGACGCCAGACCGACCGGAGAATCCGCCAGCCCGGTCAGTGTCTGCGGACGTGTCGCCATCATGAGGGCGTAGGCGACGTGTTTCCAGACGAAGTTGACTTCCTCGGTGGCGCGCATTTCGTCGTCGGAGAGCCCGGATGGCAGCGAGCCCATGGCGTTGTTCGCGCCGGTGGTGTCGCCCTGGAACAACAGGTCGATCTCGGGTGGGACGGCACCGGGCATGTTGGTGTGGATGCCGAGCAGTTCCGGCGGCGCCTGGAGGCCCATCTGGTCGACGATGACAGCACCCCAGTCGCCGCCCTGCGCGACGAACCGGTTGTAGCCGAGCCGCTTCATCAGCTCTGTCCAGGCGGTCGCGATCTTCTGCGGGTTCCACCCCGACTCGGTCGGCTTGCCGGAGAAGCCGTGCCCGGGCAGCGACGGGATCACCAGGTGGAAGGCGTCCGCCGCGCTCCCGCCGTGCGCTGTCGGGTCGGTGAGCGGCTCAATGATCTTCATCTGCTCGATCACCGAGCCTGGCCACCCGTGGGTGACGATGAGCGGCAGCGCGTCCTCGTGCTTCGAGCGCACGTGGATGAAGTGGATGTCCACCCCGTCGATGGTGGTCATGAACTGCGGTACGGCGTTCAGCCGCGCCTCGACAGTGCGCCAGTCGTACTCTTTCTCCCAATAGCGGGCGACGGCCTGAATGGTCGCGAGTGGCACGCCCTGCGACTGGTCGTTCACCGTTTCCTTGTCCGGCCAGCGGGTGGCCTTGATGCGCCTCTTCAGGTCATCGAGGTCGGCCTGAGGAATGTCGACCGAGAACGGCCGAATCTCCGTGGTGCCCGGACGAGTCTTGGTTTTGACAGCCATGCGTGTTTCCTCTCCGTCTAGGTGTGCGCCTCGCGAGGAGAAATCATGGGTGAAAGGCTCTGCCCGGACTTATGTGCCAACGATGGGCACGCCGCCGCCATATCTCGGAGCCTAGAACGCCGCACCGGTTGCTCGTGGCGATACGAGCAGCCCTCTCATGTGTCAGCTCCGGGGGCCGCGACGGCGTGTTCGGCGGCGCGGCTGACCTGCTCCCAACCCGCCCAGGTGTCCATCCGCCGACGGGCGATGTCGAACGCCAGGTCGTACACCATGCTGCCGAGCAGGAGCCGCAGCGGCGGCTCGTCGCTGTCGACCAGTTGCAGCAGCGCCTCGGCGGCGAGCCGGGGCTCGCTGTCGATCGAGCCTTCCGCCCACTGGCGCTCCAGTTCGGCGCGCAGTGGCGCGTAGGCATCCATCGGCGTGGTGGCGCGCACGCTGGTGTAGAGGTCGGTCCAGTATCCGCCCGGCTGCACGATGCTGACGGTGATGTCGAAGGCCGCCGCCTCCATCGCCAGCGCCTCGCTCATGCCCTCCAGGGCGAACTTGCTCGCGCTGTACAGGCCGGTGCTCGGGAAGCCGCCGAGCGCGGCGATGCTGGAGACCTGCACGATGTGACCGGACCGCTGGGCGCGCAGGTGCGGCAGCACTGCCTGACTGACCCAGAGCGCGCCGAAGAGGTTGACCTCGAACTGGGCGCGCGCCTCGGCCTCGGTGAACTCTTCGATCATGCCCATGGACAGGGTTCCGGCGTTGTTGACGACGATGTCGAGCCGACCGAAGTGCTCGACGGCGGTGTCCACTGCCGCGATGACCGCCGCCCGGTCGGTCACGTCGAGGGTCAGGGCCAGCAGCCGGTCGGCGTACTTCTCGTCGAAGTCAGCAGCGGTGATGGTCCGGGCGGCGGCGACCACCCGGTCACCCCGGTCGAGTGCGGCGTCGGCGAAGGCGCGGCCCAGGCCGCGGCTGGCACCGGTGATGAACCAGGTACGCATGTGTTCTCCCAGCGCTTCAAGACGAGACGGTCCGTCTCGCGATGGACCGAGACTAGGCCCGTGACGTCGCCGCCGTCAAGACGAGACGGTTCGTCTCGTCCGCTGGTATGGTCGTGCTCATGACGCCCAACACGGCCCGCCGGAGAGAGACCTCCCGACGCGCCATCCTCACCGCGGCCTTCGACCTGCTCCAGGAAACGGGGTACGCGAAGCTCAGCATCGAGGGCATCGCCGCGCGGGCCGGCGTCGGCAAACAGACCATCTACCGCTGGTGGCCGTCGAAGGGCGCTGTCATCTTCGACGCCTTCCTCATGCTCAGCGAGGCCACCGAGGGTGGGCCGCCGGCGCTGCCGGACACCGGCGACCTGGCGGCGGACCTGACAGTGGTGCTGCGCGCGACGGTCGAGGAGATGAACGACCCCCGGTACGAGCAACCGATGCGCGCGCTGGCCACCGAGATCGCGCTCGACCCCGAGCTGGCCGCGGCGTACGCCGAACGGTTGGACGGGCCGTTGAAGGAGGCCAAGCGGCAACGCCTGCGCAGCGCCCAGCAGGCCGGTCAGATCGCCGACGACGTCGACCTCAACGTGGCGGTGGACATGATCTGGGGGCCGGTGCTCAACCGGTGGCTGCACCGCAGCGGGCCGCTCACCACCGAGTACGCCGACCTCGTCGTCGCCACCGCCCTCAACGGCCTACGCCCCCGTGGACAGGCCCGTTCCGCCCCGGTCAGCGTCAGCACGGTCAGGGATGCCTGATCCCAGGCGCTCCTGAACAGCGGGGGCATCGGCACCGATGTCAGGCGAACGGCTGCTCGGCGAAGCTGATCCCGGCGCGCTCGGCGGGGGTGAGAATCTGCTGGGGGACGTGCTGCGGCGGCATCCGAAGGAACTGGGTGTAGCCAGCAGCTCGAAGGCGGAGATCGAAGTTCTGACCCTCGATGTGCCACAACGGTTCCGGGCTGCTGTCCGGGGAGTCGAGCCGGTGCAGGTCGGCGATCTCCATAAGGTCGTGAAGCGGTCCGAGTTTGCCGTCGATGTTCCACGCGCCTTCGAACACCAGCGTCGCGGGCGCGATCCAGAAGGTGAAGTGGCGCTCCTCTCCCACGGGTTGCACCCACCGCACGATGTAGTCGAGGTCCAGCAGGAGCCTGGCGGGCGGAAGGGTCTCATCCACGCCGATGCTCACCGCATGGATCCGGCAGTCATGCCATCCCATGTTCGGGAAGTCGGCGTCGGTCCAGGTCGCCTTGGACAATCCTGAAGCGGCATGCGGCAAGCTGATCACCGGATCAGTATCCGGGACGACACGTTCGCGTCGGCGACCGCCAGACGCCACTCCTGCCGCCGACGCCGGTCTCGTCGCCACCAGCCTTCAACGGACTGCGCCCCCGCCGATCCGGCGAGTGACGATCGGTGGGACGGCTTTGCGCTGCCACAGCACGGTGCGGCAACATCAGGCGCCGTGACGGCACCAGGCACGGCTCCCGACAACGACATCCCGGCGGCCGACGACGGCACGCCTCGGTCGAGTCGGCGGGTCAGACACTGGCTGGCGGGTGCCGGGGTCACCGCCCTGGCCGCCGTCCTGGGCATCACCCTCGCCGTCCGGGGTGGCGCCACCCCGGCCTGTGCCGCGCCGCCGTCGGGCAACGCCATCCACAAGGGAACCGCCAGCTTCTACGACGCGGGCCGCTCGGGTGGCAACTGTTCCTTCCCGGGTCCGCCGGCGGACCGCCTCTACGTGGCCCTCGGCGCATCCCAGTACTCCGGATCGGCGGCCTGCGGCAGCTACCTGGAGGTGAGCGGCCCGAAGGGCAAGGTCCGGGTCATGGTGATGGACCAGTGCGGCGGCTGCGGACCCAGCAAGATCGACCTGTCCACCGAGGCGTTCACCAGGATCGCGGACCGGTCGCAGGGCATCGCACGCGTGACGTACCGGGCGGTGGTGAACCCGCCGCTCGACGGAGGGCTCACCTTCCGGATGAAGGGCGGCGCCTCGAAGTACTGGTTCGCGGTGCAGGTCGGCAATCACGGCAACCCGCTCCGCTCGGTCGAGGCGAAGGGACCGGGCGGCGGCTTCCGCAAGGCCGCCCGGCAGAGCGACAACCACTGGACCATCGAGGGCGGGATCGGCCCCGGGCCGTACAGCATCAGGGTCACCGACGTGTACGGACGCCAGGCGACCGCCACCGGCATCCGCATGGTCACCAAGCAGGTGCAACGCAGCACTGCCACCCTCGCCAGCGCCTCCCCCACGCCCAGCAACTCGCCCTCGGCCCCGCCGAGCCCCACCGTCGCGCCCGCACCGACGCCGGCGGAGTCGGTCGCGCCGACGGCGACAGTCGAGGCGCTCGCGGGTGCCGCCGCTCCACTCGACCGCCCCCGCTGCTGATCGAGCCGTGGCGGCACGATCGCCAGCCTTGCCGCGCGACGGGAAACCCGCCTCAGCGGAACACGCGCGCGACAAGCATCAGTAGCGCCCTGAGCAGCACCACTACGCGGTACACCGCGTAGACGATCCACACGACGAACATGCCGATGGCGCTGACGATCAGGGCGGGCCCCACGACTGTCGTTTCCTCGACCACCCAGCCGCCCGCGATCATCACTGTGACCACGACGCCGAGCAGCACGACAGCGCGTCCCACCCCCTTCGACGCCTGCCACAGGGCTGTCGCGTGCACGCGGGACGGCTGGGCTCCCGCTGATGGCCTGGCGGGCGAGGCGACGGATGTCGGTGCCTGCGACGCCAGTTCGTCGAGTTGCCGACCTGCGGCGCGGTCCCGTTCGTCGGCGGAGTCACGCAGGACCGCCTCCACGGCACGCAGGTCGTCCCGATCGCGAAGCAGTCCGGTACGCGGATCAGCGAGGAGCAGCAGGGGAACGGGAGGTTCCTCGTCTGCCGAGCGGGCCAGCACCCACGCTTCGCCGAAGCCCTTGAGCTGCCCCGGTTGCCGCACCGTGACGATCCCGGACACCAGGCTGATCCGGGGCGACTCCGGACCAGCACCGATGACGAGGTCAGTGCCGTCGATCCTCGCTTCGTCGTCGAGCAGGTCCCGGCAACTCTCGGTGAAGTGCCGAACGACAGTGGTGACGATGCCGACCACCACCAGGGACACGACCAACACGATGCCGCCGAGCAGCTCGTTGTGCTGTGTCGCCACGATGGTGAGCGACAGCAACGGAACGAGGACGAGCAGGTACCAGCCGACGAACAGCAGGGCCCTGCGCCGGTCCAGCCACCGCTTGAGCCGGGCACGGTCGGTCTGGTCCGGAAAGTGCCGCAGGGGAACACCGCTGGTCGGCGGGATCGGTGGCCGGAACAGGGGGTGGAAGCGCTCACCCGCCAGCAGCGCCAGGTCCCGCGTGAACTGGTCCTCCTTGTAGGCCACCTCACCGAGTTCGAACAGTTCGACGGCCGCCTGGCCGTCCACCGGGCTCTTCTCGGTCAGCGGGACGCCCAGGCTCACCCCGGCCGCAGGCACCAGGAGCAGACGTGGACCCCGCAGCATGCGTCGGACGGCGGTCGCGGGCGCGTCGGCGGTCCCGGGCGCGTCGGCGGTCGCGGGCGCGTCGGCGGTCGCGGGCGCGTCGGCGGTCCCGGGCGCGTCGGCGAGCACGACCGCGGCAACCTCGTCCCACAGCAGATGGCGGTTGAGCTTCGGAATCCGCACCGACAAGCCGTGCGAGTCGACGTCGACGCGGAACGGCAACACCGCGTCGCGCACCAGCCGGCCACCTGTCGCCAGGCCGAGCGCCACAGCCGCCGCGCTCAGGAACAGGCCGACCCAGGCGATGTCCATTAGTCCGTACGCGATACCGACAGCTCCGGCGAGCAGCAGCATCCCGAACACCAGGAGGGCGAAACGGTCGAAGTACGGTCGCCGTACCTTCACCAGCTCATCGTCCAGCACGAGGTCAAGCCGGCGTCGCGCTCGTACGCGCACCTGCGCCGCCACCGCCGCCTTCGGCCCTCGGACCCGCCGTACCATCCGACGATGATTTCGGAGACCTTCGATGCGCGCGGCGGGCTCACCTACGTTGACCGCCTCGACGTCACCCGAGGCAACCCCCTCAGGGCCGTTCGACGAATGGCCTGGCCGACAGTGACGCTGCACGCCGACGACAGGACGCTGACCTTCACGTCGCGTTCCGGATCGGACACCCTGGAGCAGTTCAACGTGGCGGCGCTGGCGCACCATCCGTTCTACCGACGGTTCCCGCTGCCGGCGACCGCCGTCTCTTTCGACGTCGAGGGACGCGACCAGATCCTGCTCTTCTGGACTCCCCGCGCGGGCGCGGTCCTGCGTGCACTCGACAGGCTGGGCTGGGACGCCGAACAACCCGAGCCCTGGAACCCGTACGTCTGAGCCGGTGGTCGTGCGGTAGCCCACGGCCCTGGCGACCCGCCTTCGTCACCGTGCGGAGCGACGCCTGTCGGACGAGTACGGACTGTCACGAAAGAGAGAAGGGACACCCTCCGAGGCCCGTTGACATGCGTTTCGAGCGAGTGACAGCGTTGTCATCGACTCATTTCCTCCATTTGAGACGAGGAGCGCATCTTGCTCTATCGGAACTCACCCCGCCGCAGCGCGACAGCAGCCGCCGCCGTCGGCATTCTCATCACGGGGCTGGCGCTCGCTCCGTCCGCGCCGGCCCAGGCGAGCCGCCACCGGGCGCAAGACGGAGCCGTACGGTCGGGTGACGCACGCTTCGAAGTGCTGTCCCCGACCCTGATCCGCACCGAGTACCAGAAGGACGGCAGGTTCACCGACGCCGCCACGTTCAACGCCATCGGGCGCGACGATTTCCCCCGCACGCGTTTCACGAAACACGTCGACAACGGCTGGCTCACCATCGACACCGGCACGATGACGCTGCGTTACCGGGTCGGCTCGGGCGCGTTCACCGCCGACAACCTCACCGTGCAGCTCAAGACCGGCAAGCAGGTCGTGCAGGGCCAACCCTGGGCCGGCCACACCGCCCCGACCTGCGCGTTCGGCGCGCTCTGCGAGGCCGAATCGCTGCAGTTGAACGGCCCCGGCGTGGCCACCGACCACCAGGGATTCACCGGACGCGGCTTCGCGGCCGGCTTCGCCTCGTCCGGCGACTCGATCACATTCGCGCTGGACGCTCCCGAGGGCGGCACGAAGCAGCTCGCCGTCCGCTACGCCAACAGCACCGGCGGCGACGGCCAGAACGTGGACCGCACCCTGACTGTCCAGGTCGACGGCGACGCCGGCCACACGCTGACGCTGCCGCCCACCGCGAACTGGGACACCTGGGGCCTGGCCACCGTGCCGGTCGACCTCACCGCGGGCCGGCACGAGATCAGCGTTGTGCGGGGTCCCAACGACTCCGGCAACGTGAACGTCGACAGCCTCGCGGTGGTCAACCCGGGTGATTCGTTCCCGGTGCCGACCCCGCCCCAGCCGCAGCCCCTGCGGTTCGGCACGCTGGGAGAGGCCGAGACCGGCGCGCTGACCGGCGGCGCGAGGCCCGCGAACGACCACAACGGCGCCTCCGGTACGGGATTTCTCGCCGGCCTGGAAAGCACCACGTCCGCCGACACGCTCACAGTGACTGATGTTCCGTCCGCCGGTGACTACCAGGTGCAGATCCGCTATGCCAACGGCCAGGCCGGCGCCCAGCCGAGCCAGACGCGCACCATGTCGGTCACCGCGGGAACGGCGGCGCCGGTCACGGCGACCCTTCCGCCGACCAGCGGATGGGACTACTGGAACACCGTCTCCGTCCCGGTCCACCTCAACAAGGGCACCAACACCGTGACGCTGGGGTGCCCCACGGATGCCAGTTGCAACGTCAACGTGGACACGGTCGCCGTCACGAGCAAGGGCTCCCCGCTGCTCGCCCCGCACGCGCCGCTTGGCGGCTACCGCCGGGGCCTGGACGGCGTGACCGGTTCCGCCCTCACCGCTCCGGGCCTGCTCTACCAGGACGGCTGGTACCTGCTCGACGACTCGGCCTCGGCCCTGAGCACCACCAAGCCCCGGCCCGCCGCCGAGCAGGACGGCTACGTCTTCGCGTACGGGCAGGACTTCACCCGCGCCCTAAAGGACCTGTCGACCCTCACCGGGCCCACGAAGCTGCTGCCGAAGTGGGCGTACGGGGTGTGGTACTCCGAGTACTACGACCGCACCGCCGCCGAGTTCCAGAACCTGGTGACCCGGGCCAAGGCCGAGGGTGTCCCGCTGGACGTGCTCGTCCTCGACACCGACGTCAAGGCGCCGGACAAGTGGAACGGCTGGAGCATCGACCCCACCCGCATCCCCGACCCGAAGGCGTTCTTCGACTGGGCCAGGAAGCAGGGCCTGCACACCGGCATCAACATCCACCCGAGCATCCTCGGCTCGGACCCGAAGTTCGCGCAGGCGCAGGCCACCGCGAAGGGCAAGCTCCAGCGCGTCGGCTGCAACGGCGGCCCCGACTGCTACGCGTTCGACTTCGGCGACCCGGACCAGCTCACTGCGTACATGCAGCTCCACGACGGGATGATCCCGAAGGGCAGCAAGGGCCCGGACCTCTGGTGGCTGGACTGGTGCTGCGACAACACGAAGTCCTCCCTCGCCGGGGTGACCGCTGACGCGTGGATCAACCAGCAGTACGCCGACAAGACCGGCTTCGCGTTCTCCCGGGCGTACGGCTCGTTGCAGGCCGGCGGCTACAGCAGCCCGACCCCGGTGTCGACCGGCCCGTGGGCCGACAAGCGCACCACGCTGCACTTCACCGGCGACACCACCTCCGACTGGTCAACGCTGCAGATGGAGGTCGGCTACACGCCGGGCGAGTCGGCCGCGACCGGGCTGGCCGCGGTCAGCCACGATATCGGCGGGCACACCGGCGGCCTCCAGGAGCCGGGCAGCGAACCGGGCAGCACCAAGCTGCCCGACGACCTCTACGCCCGGTGGGTGCAGTTCGGCACGTTCCAGCCGATCGACCGGCTGCACTCCAACCACAGCGACCGGCTGCCCTGGCAGTACGGCGCGGCAGCGAACGCGTCGGCCAAGAAGTTCCTGAACCTGCGGGAGAAGCTGCTGCCGTACACCTACGCCGCCGCCAAGGAGGCCACCCGCACGGGTACGCCCATCGTCCGCTCGATGTACCTGGCGTACCCGAACGAGCAGGCCGCGTACGCCACCGCCGGTTCGCAGTACCTCTACGGCCCGGACTACCTGGTGGCACCGGTGACGACGCCCGGCACCACCGCCACGACGTCGGTGTGGTTCCCGCCGGGCAACAGCTGGACCGACATCTTCACCGGGAAGACGTACCGGGGCGGCACCACGCAGAACATCACCACCACGCTGGACACCATGCCGGTGTTCAAGAAGCACTGAGACGGCGTTCCTGAGACCGGCCGGGTGGGGCGACCCACCCGGCCGGTTCGTCTGCCGGCTATCGGTGTGGCCGGCGGGCCAGCGACAGCCAGCCGAGGAACCTGGTGTGCAGCGCCGGCAGGTCCGGGCACAGCCCCAGGCCGTACGCGTCGTCGATCGCCTCTTGCATCGACGCGGCCAGGTAGAACGCCAGCGCGATCGAATGACCGTAGAACTCGGCCACGAGGGCGAGCTGCGCCGGGCTACACGGCCAGGGCGCGGCGCAGTTGCGGCACAGCCACGCCGGGCGCATCGGCAGGTGCGGGCAAGGGCGCGCGGTCATCCGACCCGCACCGGACGTCGCGGACGCTTGGTTGGCCTGGTCGCTCTGACGGGCAGGGGTTGCACCCGCACGCCCGCGCGCATCACGAACAACTCGCGCCGCGCCACAGCGTCGCCGGCCGCGTTCAGCTGGTAGCCCTCAATCCAGACCCACCCGTCGTACGTGTGCCGCTCGGGCAGCTCGCGAATGACGCGTACGAAGATCGGGCGCAGGAACTGCACGCTCGCCGCGGCGGTCAGGTGGACCACGTCACCGGCCTTCATCTTCCCGATCTTCTCGGGTTTGTCGTCGGGCACGGTATTCCCCTTGGTGCCGTTGGAAGGGGCCGCTCCCGTGAGTGCTCGCCCGTCGGGAGCGGCCCCGCTACGAACGCGACCGCCGGATTCCGTGGGCCTGCCAGCCGCGCCGCTTGGTGACACTCTGCTGTGGAGACCACTACGCTTGGAAGGCGTTCCAGGTGTCTGGGCCGGAGCTGGCAGACAGGCTCCAGACGTGTGGCACCTCGGGTAGTCGATCTCCGATTTGAGGAGAGATGTATGGCTGACGTGCCAAGCCCTCTCGCGGACTTCATCGTGAGCGAGATCCGCCGTGCTCGCGGAGCGTCAGGGATGACGCAAGAGTCGTTCGGCCGCGCTGCGGGCTTCAGCGCCTCACACGTCAGCGCCGTGGAAAGCGGCACCCGCGCCTTGACGATGGACTTCATCCGGGGAGCGGACCGCGCCTTCAGTAACGACGGGTTGTTCGGTCGCCTAGTGGTGAAACTCGGCGCACCGTCGTGGTTCCTGCCGTGGCTGGACGCCGAGCGTGGCGCACGACAGCTTCGTCTCTTCGAGCCACTACTGATCCCGGGCCTACTCCAGACCGAGAACTACGCCCGCGTCGTGATGCGCCTGAACGACCTCATGTCCGCCACCGAGGTAGACCAGCAGGTAAGCGCCCGGATGAGCCGACACAAGATCCTGACCGGCGACAGCCCGCCGCAGGTGGTGGCCGTGCTGGATGAATCCACGCTTCGCCGCGCCGGCGACGAACACGCCGGCATCATGGCCGAGCAGGTCGCCCACCTCATCACGGTCGCCGAGCTGCCACACGTCCACATCCACGTGATCCCGGCTGGCGCTGGCCTCCACATCGGGCTGTCCGGGCCGTTCGCGCTGGCGCGGGCCGGCGATGGAGCCTGGGTCGGGCACCTCGAAAATCAGCTAGGCGGGATCGTGGTCGATAACGAAGATGGGCTACATACTCTTCAGACGAGGTGGGAGAACGTGAGAAACGAGGCACTCCCGCGCCGACAGTCCAACGAGCTGATGAAGGAAGTGCACAGCCATCATGGACCTCACTAATGCCATCTGGCGCAAGTCCCGGCGCAGCGGTTCGTCTGGGGGCAACTGCGTCGAGGTCGCCGACAACCTGCCCGGCGTCATCGGTGTCCGGGACAGCAAGGACCCTGTCGGCCCGACCCTGACCTTTGGTCCGGCGGCCTGGCGGGCGTTCGTCACCCAGGTCGCCGTGCGGCGCTAACCGATGCCAGGCCGCGCGCAAGGGCTTCGCACCAGGCCAGAGTGCGTAGTTCGCCGGCGCCCCAAAGCGCTCATCTCCGACTTTGAGGCGAATGCAAGGAGTGGCTTGGCCCGGTATGCGTCGACGGGATAGCCGTGGGAATGCTTACCTCCCGCCGGGATCGTTTCGTCGCAACCCGCGGCCAGACTGACCGATTGACCGAACGCCTAGCGCCTGTCCTAAAGACCACGGATGCGAACGCCGCCCAAGACGCGCACGACGACTTGCCGGGTGGCATGCCTTCATACTGCCGATACAGTTGTTGCCGCGCTGCTCGCCTTGGCCACAACGGAAGGCGGGATCCAAACCAGCCTGGAGGCGCGTGGCGCTACTACCTCAACGTCGAAGTAACGGTAGACGTTCACGCCTACACTGGCGCGCAGATCCTCCTCGCTCATGTGAAGTTCAGGGTCGTACCGCTTACGTCTTTTCCATCCAGCCAGAATCTCGGCCGCCCTCGCCTTATCAATCGCTTCGACCTCACAGACGACATCCGAGCCTTCCGCCTCAGTGACCTCACAAACCTTTAGGAACGCCGCAAAATCTAGCACGCATATTCGGTTCGCCTCAAACCTTCTCGCCTCCACGACCGTGAGGCCGAGGAATTCTCCAGCGATAGAGCGCTCGAAGCCGTTAGTTTGAAAGCGTCGCCGCCACTCGGGAGCTAACCCCAGAGCGATTAACATCCTGTGATCCCGAGGAACGATCATGACTGAGGGGGAATAACCCTCTGCGGATATCTGCTCGATCGCCTGAGACACCCTGTCGCGAACTCCGCCCTTCCCCCTTAACTTCGGCGACGCTTCCTGAATTTTGGAGATTACCGCGCTAAATTCCGAGTGCGCCAAACGGCGCCCGTAATCCCTTGCATGATGGTCCAATCCGACCATCTTCGAGGGCGTAACGAACAACGACTTGTTCTCGAAGTGAGGGCCGAAGCCGAACCTCATGCCAGCCCAGCTCGCGATGGGACGAGAGGATAAGGAGAGGCCTCCCACTTCCAAGAATTCTGGTAGGACACGCGTTGCAGCCCACCCCTTCAACACCTGCGCCTTGAACTCTTCGACCTTTGCCGGATCGAGCGGTTGATCGATAAGCTCCGCCCGCTCTATCGCCGCTTGGGCGACAAGTGACTGATCTAGGGCGGCACCAAGACGGATTACCAGTTCCGCCGACTTCTGGCCGTCAATTCCTGCCGTCGCCAGGAGTTCCTCGTTCTGAGCCAAAACCTTTAGGGCATTCTTTAAGCGCTCGACCCGCTGCTCGAACAGCCACGGGGCCGGCGGGATGATTGCCGCTCTCGGGGAGAGGAAAAGCGCTAAGGCAACCGCAAGAAAGAGAGGGCCTTCGCCATCGATAGCGTGAACCTCATGTTGGGGCAACGAAGACATGACCCAGTCGTCCAATCGGCCTCGCCTCTGCTGCAGGGCAGCATCGACAATCCGGACCAAGTCTTCGGGCTCCGTGAACGTCCGGGCAACTCGGAGAAGCGGCTTCAAGGTCTTCTCCTCCAGTGGTTCTTGGGCAGCAGTGTGTAGTGCCCAGCCCAGGAGAGAGAGCCGCAGCATGGACCGGAAGTCCACCAGTTCACGTTGAATTGAATAAAGCTCAAGGCCATCTCGAGCCTGATCTTCGGTAATCGAAAATCGCTCAGCAAGCGACGAATCTTCTAGCGCTTGCTTGGACAAGTACTCGTCCGGCTCAATCTGCCAAAACTCCAGCAGTCGACAGAACTCCTTGTCAAATTCATCGAAGAGAACGCCGTCGCGGTTATCTAGTGAAATCTTCAAGCACTCGGCAATGGCCCCGAAGAGCACGGTCATGCACTCTGCTGCCTGCCGCGTCTCCGAAACACCACGGCGGTTGTCCTCGAGCCTTGGAACTGCGCGGTACCTACATAGGTCGACCTGCAAACGGATTAAACGGTCATTCGTAATCTTCAAGAACGGCGAGCCCGACCCACCCGTGGGACGCAGCTGAGATCTCGCAAGTCCGGTTATGCCATCCAAAATGTCCGGCGCGTCAAGCTCGATTGCCTCGCTCCCGACGCGGTAGGCAATTCCGATCAGCGCATTCGTCTGCTCACGAAGTCCGCGCTCAATAGCGGTGTCAAGCAACGACCAAAGATCAGACCTCAATTCGTCCAAGGGGGTCCACCGAAACAAGTGTCCTTGGTTAATGAAGCCACCCGCAAGTCGCTGCCCATACGCGGCCCAAGCGCGTGGCCATGCTAGCCATAATTCCGTGTACGAGTCAGCGACGGCTGCGATGGCTGAAGCAGACTCTGAACGTAAGGATTCAAGGCCTTCCTCCTTAACTTGCGAAAGGAGCTTGCCCATTCGTTCGTCTCGTCTACCTTGGGAAAGTATAAACATTGGCAGCGACCGGGCATCCCCTGCAGACCCTTCGGATACCAGCAAGGGGGCATCTTGAGTTACCGCGTCACCGATTACAGCGCGGATTGTAAGCTTTGACTTGCTCTGCTCCGCAGCCAATTCTAGCCGGCGTAGATCAATGTCATATACCGTCGCCGTAGAGGCTGACTTTTGACAGACATATCCGTCATCACGCGGGAGCAAGCTTCGAACTTCAACGCCTAAATCCTTGATCCGCGTGTGAAGTTCGTTGAGCGCCACACGCTCGATGGCCTCCTCACGAACTAGCTGAGCGACTGTCAGATGGACGTCCGCTAGACGTTGGCTTCGCAGCCAATTTGCATCGATGAGACGCATTGCCCGGTACACAAGAAATGGCAGCGCGACTATTCCTAACGCGCTCACTATAGCTGCAAAATGAGCAGCCGCCAGCGGCGGAGTTTCACTCCGCCAAAACAGAGTTATAGGAATAGCGGAAAGACCCGCCCCTCCGAGCATCAAATATTGCGCCAAGCCTGATCGGCCCGCGTACTCCCAAATTGGAACTCCCGGCCGTGAGCGCGTTAAACCTTCGAAAGCAAACAGGACCACCGCCGTCACGAGGGCCAGGATTGATCCTTCCACCTGCCAAAGGAGACCCAAGAAGTCGCGTGAAGTTTCAGCCTTTGAAAATACTGGGAGCGGCGATGCAATCTGCCATCGTTGTCCCAAGACAGGCTCGAGCAGTGCAATGGCTACAGCCACCAGTGGCGCAAAGACAGGCAGAAAGTAGGGCAAAGCGCATGTTTCCCACAATTGGTTTAACTTGCTCCGCCTATGGGTCCTCAAGCCCAGTTCGCGTTGCGCCTCTGTGATCTTGTGAGCGGCTACGCGCCTTAAGGAACGCCCCAGCCTCAAGGTACTCACAGCACGTGCTTTCCAAGGCCGGACTGGAACGACTACCCGCGCTTCTGTCACGGCACCCCCGAAACTATGAGAGCGGTAGATTACCTACAGCACTATGCCGGCTCCCGTTTCGCTCTGGTCGCTCGACTGCCGTGTTCGCGCACGGGGCAGCGACCACACCCAAATCAACGAGTTCCACCCGGACGAGTCTTGCCGTCAGGGCAGCGCTGTCACGGGCGCCGTCTCGGAACCCCAGCCGCAGGCCCGGAACAAGCTGTCGATTGCCTCCAGGTGCGCGCTCCTCGCTGGCCTGCATCAGGTGTGTGTAGACCGGAGGGTGAATCCCGGGTCGGCGTGGCCGAAATACGACACGAGCGCCTTGATGCTCTCCCCCGCGTCGAGCAGCGACGAGGCGTAGAAGTGGCATAGCGCGTGCTTCCCGGTGGCGTGGGCCGGCGTGATCCCGGCCGCCAGCACGGATCGCCAACTCTTGTGTCGAAGGTGCGCCGGTTGATCGCACCCCGCCGGGTGGTGGTGAACAGCAGCGGCGCCATGACCCGCTCGTCGTCGGCCGGGTACGGCCGCGGAACCTACGCAGACGTCCGTCGGCACCAGGACGGGCCGGACAAGAGTTCTGGTCCGGCGACCCGCCAGCGCCAAGTAGCCACCGACCGGGAGCTTGCTGCCTTGTTTGCCGTCGAGGTGGGCACGACCCTGATCGAACAAGAGAAGATCGTCTGGACGAATGGCGTCGTCGGAGAAGTCGTCAGGATTTACCGGCTACTCGGATGAGGCAGCAAGCGCTAGCCCGCGACGCTCCACGTCCGTTCTCACTACAGCACAAGGGCCCCTGCCAGGCACTCCAGGCCGCCGCTTGGGCAGAACTAGTCATCCAGCCAGCGTTACCAACGGTGAAGGCCTTGCCACGCGGTGATCAGATGCTTAGTGTGCTGGTACATCTCCTCCGCGAACGCTAGAGCCTAAAGCCTGGCGCAGACAGCAATAGGGGGCAGGCGTGACAGTCAATCCATTCGAGGCCACTGCTTCCGCACTCGGGTACGCATATCAGTTCCGCTACTCGCCAGCGCGTGCACTGGAGCTCTTTAAAGAAGGCCCGGATTGGCGGATTGCTATCGAGCCCGGCGACGATGCAGAAAAGTTGGCTGCCTCCAACCGCGAGCTGGCTCAACTGAAGCAGCGTGCTCCTGGAACGAGGCTTACAGACGCGAGCGTTAACCTTTGGAAGACGCTGCGCATTGGTCTAAGGGATTACGAGCAGGAACATTCGACCCTTCTACAACGCCACTCTTCCTTATTGCCACTTCTGACGTAGCCGAGGGCTCAGCCGCGCATTTCCTGCTATCGGGGCGAAGTCGTGATGCGCAGAGCGCGCTTTCGCTTCTTTCGGCTGAGAAGACAGTTACGAAAGCCAGCAACCAGAGGATAAGAAGTGACGGACGGTTTCGATAATCTGTCGGACTACGACTTCGAACGGCTTGTCGCTGACCTCCTAACCGCCGAGTGGTCTGCCCGTGTGGAATCTTTTCCGAGAGGCAGAGACGGTGGTGTCGATCTGCGTGTTCTAGGACCAACGAATGCGCCGCTTGGGCTAGCCTCCGGGGAAGAGCTGGTAGTGCAGTGCAAGCACCATCCACTCGCCTCATACGACGAGATCAAAGGCAAATTGGCCCAAGAGGCAAAGAAGGCCATTGTCGATGAAGCCTCTAGATATGTGCTTGCAACGTCGGCCAGATTGACCCGACACAACAAGAAGAGCATCGTGCAGATTTTCTCTAACCGAATCAGGGAGGTTGATATATTTGGTCGAGAAGACATTGCCGCGCTCGTCCGACAGTATCCGGCAGTCGAGCGGGCTACACCTAAGCTATGGATGCTGAGCGGTTCTGTCTTTCAATCGCTGTTGCACCAGTTGGAAAACCTAAGATCGGCGAATCTACGGGAAGAGCTTAAGAGACTTCAGAAAACGTTCGTTGAAACTAAGTTCATCTCGAAAGCCAGAGATGTCATAGACGATCTCGGCATTTGCATCCTTGCTGGGCCCCCTGGTGTCGGAAAGACCACCACCGCACATATTCTTTTACTACAGATGATGGCGGAAGGGTGGGAGCCAATTACAGCCATCGGTGATGTGCGAGAGCTTGAGGCGCAGCTGAGCACGGGCACCAAACAGGTGCTCTTCTTCGACGACTTTCTCGGTCAAAACAGCTTGGACGCGAAGCTGAAGGTAGGCGGCGATGCGGAGCTGGTCAGACTACTGCGCCTAGTCGAGACTGACCCAACCAAGATTTTCCTCATGACCACTCGTGATTACGTGCTCCGGCAGGCCCAACAGAGTTACGAACGATTGAATCATGACATCTTTGACGCTACCCGCGTCTCTGTGATGTCCGAATCTCTTTCCTTGTACGAGAAGGCCCACATTCTTTATAACCAACTATACTTCTCTCCGCTTCGCGGCCTCGCACGCCAGTCCGCCGCAGCAGACTACGTAGACGTTGCACGACATCCGAAATTCAACCCGCGTTTGACGGAAGCAGCCATCGCTTTGATGGCTAGAGCAAATGGCCTTCGGCGCCGTACGGTGAATGCAAGCAGGAGCCAGAAGAACATTGTGTTGGACAGCTCCGGCGTGAGCGTTCCTGCACAACTAGTCGAAGCACTCGAACGCCCGGACGGGCTATGGCACCACGTCCTGCACCATCAGCTGACCGAATTGCAGCGCGACATTCTTTTGGTCCGCTTCTCATTCGGAAGTACGATGATTCGGTCGGAAGAGCTCTATGAAGCAACGAGGGAACTTAACAAGCTGAGTCAACGGCGCTGCCTAGGGGTCGACTTGGATTCGGCCATCTCAGTGCTGGACGGCGATCTGTTGCGGCTAATCTCCGAGGGTCACGGTGACATAACCGTAGCAGCGCTAAATCCCGGACTAGCAGATGCAGTCGGCAACTTTCTCTTGCGCTATCCAGAACAGATCCAAGCTTTGGCCCGCTCTGCCCCGTTCTATGATCAAGTACGGACGGTCGGAGGTTTGTGCGGCTACTTCGAAAGGAGTGAGTCGATCAGCGGGATTCTCAGCCCGAGGCTGAAGGACTTGAAGCAAGATATTCTTGCCGGCGTCGAACGCACTCTTTTCACACCTGGGACCAGCACGGCTGCGACCGGCTTGTTCCCTCTTAGCACTCGATACCAGTGGTACGAGCGGATTGGGGAGCGCTTAGGGCTCTACATAAACCTGTGCCACCAAACAGGCGCAGTTCCGAAGTCGCCAATAATCGAAGCTATCGTCGACGGAGTATTGGAGAACGCCAAGAAGATTGGGGGAGGTGACCTATTGTCACTCGCCCAAGTTCTCCGCTCGTCCATTCCGATCGCTTGGCGACCAACGCGAACACGGTTCGAATATGGCCTGCTGAAGCGGATGAGCGAGCCTGAAGATTTGGAGGAATGGTCCATACTGCGGGACATAGTGAATGTCGTACCAGTTACCTCCGATTTTCGTCGTGACATGGAAGACGAGTTTGAGGAGTATGCCGGCGAATTGGTCCGTGAGATCGTGTATCAACTTGAAGACGAGCCCAGTGGCGATGAAGAGGCCTCGCTGGACGAGATCAGATCGGTCGCTCGACAATGGGGTTGGTCTGTTGATACCTGGGAGGCTGACGCTCTCTTGGAGGAGCAGCGCGACGATGGGCAAGGCAAGGGCTTCGCCCCGGAGGAGGACACAGCTGTTGTTCCGCCAAGCCAATCGCAATCCAGGTCTCGTGTCGACGACATCAACCCGGTACGTCTCTTCAATCGACTGTAAGCGCACAACTGCCCCGTTGATAAACGCTACCGGCGATCCGGCTTTGCTGCCTACCGGGCGACAATGGATCGACAGTTGTCCGTGTGACAGTGTCCGCGCTGCTGCCGATTTCCTCTCTTCTGGATCACCGCACCGCGCTCCGCGCGGTGCGGTGATGCAAGCCCGGCCGGGACACCGCCCTACAGTCGGATCTCAGCACAGCGCGAGTTCGTCTGGGAAGCGCTCGTGAAGCGCGGCGACCACATGCCGTAGGCAGTAATCGAGGCTGTGGCCGTCGACCCTGATCGCCGCACCATCGAGCCGCTGACCCGAGATCACCACGGTCCAGGGCTTGCGCTCCCGCTCGCCGTCAATCTTGACCAGCCCGACCAGACCCATCTCCCCCAGGTGCTCCAGCAGCTCCGGCACGCACTCATCCCACCTCATCCACGAATGGGACCACCAAGACCGCTACGGAAGCCAGCGGGGTCGGCCTGGTCGTGCGTCGGGGCTTCCGTCTGCCGCGCCAGTCCAACCCCGGGACTGGCTTGCCACCGGATCACTCGGTCTCGGCAGCAGGCTCACCACCAGGGCGTGCCAAACACACACAGCCCCCGGCCCCAGCCGGAACGGTCGGGCGTGGACCGGAGACGGTCCAACGGCACTGCCAGCCCGACCCGAGAGGAGGTCAACTGAGCCAGCACTCAGGGCGTCTCCAGGGCGTCAGGGCGTCGTCGGGGCGTCAAACGCCGCCCAATGTTGACCATGAACGACCATCGACACCCGAGCATAGAACCAGCTCAGAGCCTTGATCAGGGCTCTGAGCTGATAGGCGACGGACGAGTCGACCTGTACGCCGGATTCTGTGCGCGGCGCGTACCCCGAGGGGTTTGCGCCGGCGGCGGCCATCCATCTGGGCCTGCCGTTGCCGGCAGGCTCTAGCGGCCTACCCGCAGACATCGGGCGGGCAGCCCTCAAGCGTCTGCGCCGGGTCGTCATCTTGCGGTGACGGCCCTTGCTTGGCCTTGCTCCGGGTGGGGTTTACCGAGCCACCCCGGTCACCCGGGGTGCTGGTGGGCTCTTACCCCACCGTTTCACCCTTACCGTCCCCGTTGGGGTCGGCGGTCTGTTTTCTGTGGCACTTTCCCGCGGGTCGCCCCGGGTTGCCGTTAACAACCACCCTGCCCTGTGGAGTCCGGACGTTCCTCGGCGGCGGGCCGAAGCCCGCCGACGCGGCCGCCCGGTCGACTCGTCCGTCGCGCTCTCATCCTAACGACGAGCGTGCTGCGGGTATTGCCGCCCCGCCCGGGCAAGATCGCGCTGCTCACGGACGATCCGGCGAATGCTTGTCGTAGGGCGACGGCTAGCCTCGTGGGGCTATGGATCTCTCCCACGCCGCGCTGCTGCTCGCCGCCGGTCTCGCCGCTGGCACTGTCAACGCGGTGGCCGGTGGCGGTTCGTTGATCACCTTCCCGGCGATGATCGCGATCGGGTTGCCCCCGGTGCCGGCGAACGTCAGCAACTCCGTCGCCGTCTTCCCCGGGTATCTGGCCAGCGTGGCGGGCAGCCGGCAGGACCTGCCGCGTCCCCGCGCGCTGGCCACGCTGGTGCCTACCACCATCGTGGGCACGATTCTCGGGGCGTTGCTGCTGCTGGCCACTCCCGCCCGCGCGTTCGAGCTGGTCGTACCCTTTCTGGTCCTCGGCGCGACAGCGGTCCTGGCCTTCCAGGACCCGCTGCGCCGCCTGGTCGGTCACCCCCGGGACCTGTCGCCGCGTCGGCGGACTGTCGCGGTGCAGACGATGGTCGCGCTCGGCGCGGTGTACGGCGGGTACTTCGGCGCGGCGCTCGGGGTGATGCTGGTGGCCGGGCTGGCCCTGGTGCTGGACGCGACATTGGCCCGGGTGAGCGCGATCAAGAATCTGCTCTCGGCGGTGGTGGGGTTGACGACGCTCGTGGTGTTCGCCCTGTTCGGCCCCTTGAACTGGGCGGCCGTCGCGGTGGTCGCGCCGGCCACCCTCATTGGGGGGTACGCGGGCGCCCGGCTCGTCCGCCGGCTGCCGGCGGTGGTGCTCAAGACGGTGATCGTGGTGTTCGGTACGACGATCGGCCTCTACCTGCTCTGGCGCGCCCTGAACTAAACCGCCCGCCCGCACCCCGACCGGCCCCCGGCGCCCGGCGCCCGCTCAAGATCCACGCAACTTCAGGGATAGTGCTGGCTCAATTGGCGCCGAGGCAGCAGTTTCCCCGAAACTGCGCGGATCTTGGCCGGCACGGCGCGGCGCGGAGCGGCAGAGCGCAAAAGAAACGCGGTCAGTACGCCTCGCCTACCGGCTCCTCGGCGGTGTTCTCGGCACTCGCGGCGGCGCGGTTCCAGCGGGACCAGAGGACCCGCTCGCCGTAGCCGGCGGCCATCAGGTGCGCGAAGGCCAGGTAGACGAGCACGCCGACGGCGAGCACCCCGAAGCCGACCCAGAACGGCAGCGCCAGCGACTGCTCGGCGAGCTTGCCGGAGATGATCGGTGCCGGCGCGGCGGCACCCCAGCGGACCAGGTTGAACGCGCCGGTGGCGACGCGCCGGTCGCTGGAGCCGAGGCCGAGCGCCAGGTCGGTGAGGTTGGCGTTGGCCAGCCCCATGCAGAGTCCGGCGAGTACCAGCACCACGAGCGCCTCGGCGGTGCTGGTGGAGGTGGCGAAGAGGACCATGCAGACCAGCAGCCCGGCGATGGCCACGCCGACGGTCTGTACCGCGCCGATTCGGTGGGCCAGCCGGTGACCGATGACCATGATGCCGGCGGCCAGGCCGAGCCCCCAGCCGGTGAACGCGAGCCCCAGCGGGATGACGTCCAGGCCGAGAAAGAGCGGCGTGTAGCCGAGCACCACGAAGAACACGAAGTTGTACGCGGCGGTGACCACGCAGAGGGCGATGAACGCCGGCCGGCGGTAGGTGGCGAAGATCTGGCCGACGCGTACCGGGGCCTGACGGTTGGTGGGCTCGCGGAGTTTGCGGGACGCCACGCCGAGGGCGAGGACCATGAAGACGCCGCAGACGAAGAACGGCAGCCGCCAGCTGACCTCGCCGAGCAGGCCACCGATCAGCGGTCCGACGGCGAAGCCCAGGCCCAGGGCGGTCTCGAAGAGGCCCACCACCCATTCCCGGTCGACGGCCAGGTTGACAAGCACCACCATGGCGGTGGCGAAGAACATCGCGTTGCCCAGCCCCCAGACGCCGCGCAGTACTGACAGCTGCACGATGTTGTCGCTGAACGAGGCGAGGATCGCGGCGAGGCCGACCACCGAGACGCCGGTGATGAGCACCGGCTTGAAGCCGAACCGGCCGCTGGCCAGCGTCGCCGGGATCATCCCAAGGGCCATGACCGCGATGTACGCGGTGAAGAGCAGCTCGACCTGCCAGGCGGTGACCCCGATCGCCTCGCCGATGGCGGGCAGGATCGGGTCGACGACGGCGATGCCGGCGATGGCGAGGAAGGCCACCAGCGTGGTGGCGTAGATGGCACTGCGGTTCGGTTCGGAACGCCGATCCACCTCGACTCCTCAGATAGCTGTATCATGCAGGTACTTATTCTGTATCATACAGCTATGAGCGACGACCATGACGAGAGCACCCTCGGCCGGATCGAGACCGAGGTGGCCCTGCTGATGCGCTTCGGTGAGGCCACCCGGCGGGCCACCGGCACCGCCGAGCACCGGGTGCTGGACCGCGCGGCGTACGTCATCCTGCGCCACCTGGCCGACGCCGGCCCGCAGAACGTCTCGGCTCTCGCCGCCCGGCTCAACCTGGACGGCTCGACAGTCACCCGGCAGGTGTCCGCACTTCAGCGCGACGGCCTGATCATCCGTGCCCCGGACCCGTCCGACGGCCGCGGCACTGTCATCTCCCCCACCCCGGCCGGCCTGCAACGGATGGCCGCCGTCCAGGCCGCCCGCACCCGGCTCTACGGCGACATGCTGGCCGACTGGACCCCCGAGGACCGCTCCACGCTGGCTGCCCTACTGGGCCGCCTCAACCAGGCCCTGATCAACCGCAACCGCCCTCGCTAACCCCGCCCACTCCCACTCCCACTCCACACCGCACCCCCGCCCACCCCACCCCACCCCACCCCACGCCTCGCCCCGCCCAGCCCAGCCCAGCCCAGCCGCCCTGCCCAGCCCAGCCCAGCCCAGCCCCGTCGATCTTGCACTTATGGTGGGGGATAAACGGCCTGAATCACCACCTACCGGGCACCATAACTGCAAGATCGACGCGGGAGACGCGGAAGACGCGGGGCGCGAGGACACGGGCGCGGGAGACACGGGGCACGAGAACACGCGCACGGGACAGGTACGCCCGGGCACCGACACGCGTCGGCGCCCGGGCGTTCGTGTCTGAGGTCAGGCGACCGGTTCGCGGGCCGAGTCGGCGTCGCGGTCGGGGCCCGGGGTGATGCGGGGGTCGCCCTCGTCGGCGAAGTAGTCGTCCGGCTCGGTGCCGTCGACTCCTTCCTCGACCTTGGCGGCCCGCAGCGCGAGCGTCACCAGTGCCGCCACGGCCAGGTTGACCGCCACCGCCACGATGCCGACGTAGATCGTCCGAGTGGTGTCGAACCCGAACTCCGACAGCGGGAACGCCGAGCCGCCGAAGTGCTTCCGGGTCGGGCTGGCCACCTGGTAGAGCATCCACATGCCCAACCCCATGCCGGCCACCCAGCCGACGATCAGGCCGGTGCGGTGGAACCAGCGGGTGTAGAGACCCAGCGCCACCGCCGGCAGCGTCTGCAGGATGATCACGCCACCGATCAACTGGAGGTCGATGGAGAACTGCGGGTCGAGGAAGACGATGCAGGCCACCGCACCGACCTTCACCACCAGTGAGGTGATCTTCGAGACGTTCGCCTCCTGGGCCGGGGAGGCGTCCCGCTTCAGGTACTCCTTGTAGATGTTGCGGGTGAACAGGTTCGCCGCCGCGATCGACATGATCGCCGCGGGCACCAGCGCGCCGATGCCGATCGCCGCGTACGCAACGCCGGCGAACCAGTCCGGGAACTGCTGGTCGAACAGCACCGGCACGACGGTGTTGTTGTCGACAGTGCCTTCCTTGGCGCCGGGCAGTGGCTTCACCCCGGACGCGATGGCCATGTAGCCGAGCAGCGCGATCAATCCGAGGATCAGGCTGTACGCGGGCAGCGCCGACATGTTCCGCTTGATCACGTCGCGGTTCCTGCTGGCCAGCACGCCGGTGATGCTGTGCGGGTAGAGGAAGAGCGCCAACGCCGAGCCGAACGCCAGGGTGACGTACTGGAGCTGATTGTTGGCGTTGAGCAGGATCCCGTCGTTCGGGTTCTGCGCCGTGGCCTGGAACTTCGCCTCGGCGGCGTCGAAGATGCTGCCCCAGCCGCCCAGCTTCTGCGGTAGCCAGATCACCGCGACCAGGATCACCACGTAGATCAGGGCGTCCTTGACGAACGCGATCAGCGCGGGCGCGCGCAGCCCCGACTGGTACGTGTACGCCGCCAGGATCGCAAACGCGATGATGATCGGCAGGTGCCGGGCCAGCGCGCTATCGCCTGTCACCCCCATCGTCTTGAGCACCGCCTCGATGCCGACGAGCTGCAATGCGATGTACGGCATGGTGGCGACGATGCCGGTGATCGCGACGAGCAGCGCCAGCACCGGCGAGTCGAACCGGCTGCGGACGAAGTCCGCCGGGGTGACGAAGCCGTGCCGGTGCGAGACCGACCAGAGCCGACAGAGCACCAGGAACACCAACGGGTAGATCACGATGGTGTACGGCACCGCGAAGAAGCCCATCGCGCCCGCGCCGAACACCAGCGCCGGCACCGCCACGAAGGTGTACGCGGTGTAGAGGTCGCCGCCGACCAGGAACCAGGTGATCCAGCCGCCGAAGCTGCGCCCGCCCAGCCCCCACTCGTCCAGGTGCGCCATGTCCTTCGGTGCCCGCCACCGGGCGGCCACGAAGCCCATCACGCTGACCAGGAGGAACAGCAGGGAGAAGACGATGATCTCGGTGAGATGGTCGCGCCACATCAGCGGCCTCCCCGCTTCTTCGTCATCTGGTAGACCAACGTGGTGGTACCGACGCCGAGCAGGATGAAGGCCAGCTGCAGCCAGTAGAAGCGCGGGAAACCGAAGACCCGGGGCGAGTCGCCATTGAAGAACGCCGGGATCAGCGGCACCACGATGGGGATGAAGAGCAACCAGTTCCAGGGGCTGTGGTCCTTCGCCCTGGTCGGCGCCGTGGGCGGCGCCTCCGGTTCGGGTGCAGCCATCTGACACACCTCCGGGGAGTCGTGGCTCTCGATGTAACGGCCGGAGGCTACGACTCTGTGACGGCGGTCACCTGACCCGTTCGGAAGGTGCTGCGCCGAACGGCCGGTCGGCTGCGCCGAACGGCGCGGCCGACCGGCCCTACCAACGAAGGGTGCGGCGGCTCAGTCGAGGCTGGCGAGGTGGGCGGTGTCGTTGACAGTGCGCACTGCCACGCCGCCGTCGGGCCACATGTCGAGCACCGAGATGCCGGCCGCGTCCAGGAAGAGCCGGTGCAGGAAACCGTCGCCGGCCGCGAGGGCGTCGCGCAGCATCAGCTTGATCGGCGAGACGTGCGAGACGACCACCACTGTCTCACCGGGGTACGCGGTGAGCAGCCCGCTGATGACGCGGTGCGCGCGTTCGGCGACCTGGGTGAACGACTCCCCGCCCGGCGGCGCGATCCGGGGTGAGGCGAGCCAGGCGTCCATCTCCCCCGGCCACTGCTGGCGTACCTCGGCGAAGGTGCGCCCCTCCCACTGGCCGAAGTCGCACTCGATCAGGTCGTCCTCGGTGCGGACCGGCACGTCGCCGCCGAGCGCCTCGGCGATCGACGCCGCGGTGGCCGTACACCGGGACAACGGTGAGCTGAGCACGGCCGCGACGGACGGGGCCAGCTCGGCGACCCGGGTGCCGGTGGCGCGGGCCTGGGCCCGGCCACGCTCGGAGAGCGGAACGTCGCCGCGCCCGGAGTAGCGCCGCTGCTCGGTGTACGCGGTCTCGCCGTGCCGGACCAGGATCAGCCGGGTGGCGGTGAAGGTCGGCCGTGGCTCCCAGGAGGCCGGCGCGGTCGCCGGGTCGCTGCCGATGATCGGGGTCGAGGGCTGGCCGGCGGACGGCGTCGTCGCGGGACGGGCGGGGGCCGCAGTCGCCGACGGACGACCCGCGGCGGCGTCCATCGCGGCGTTGGCGAGGGCGTCGGCGTGCCGGTTCTGCTCGCGTGGAATCCAGCTGAACCGGACCGCTGTGAACCGGCCCACCAGCGCGGCGGCCTGGGCGGCGAGAGGGCGCAGGCCGGGGTGCTTTATCTGCCACCGGCCGCACATCTGCTCGACCACCAGCTTGGAGTCCATCCGGACGTCCACCTCGGCGGCGCCCAGCTCGGCGGCGGCGGTCAGCCCGGCGATCAGGCCCTGGTACTCGGCGACGTTGTTGGTGGCGGTGCCGAGCGACTCGGAGCGCTCGGCGAGCACCTCGCCGGTCTCCGGGTCGCGGACCACCGCGCCGTAGCCGGCGGGGCCGGGGTTGCCCCGGGACCCACCGTCGGCCTCCATGGAGACCACGCGCGGCGCCACGACCTACAGGCCCGACTCGTTGGTGCGGACCATGATCCGTCGGCAGTCCTCACAGCGGACCACGTCGTCGGGGGCGGCCTTGCGGATCCGGGCCAGGTCGGCGCCGGACAGGTCCAGGCGGCACCCGCCGCAGCGGCCGCCGGTGAGCAGCGCGGCACCCAACCCGGTGTCCTCGCGGATCTTGTCGTAGAGGTTGACCAGCTCGCTGGGGAGGTCGGCGGCGAGCGGCTGACGGGCGCCCCGCTTGAACTCCTCCTCCTTGGCGATCTCGGCCAGCGCCTCGTCGCGGCGCTGCTCGGTAGCGGCCCGCTTGTCCCGGGTCTCGGCCAGCCGCTGCTCCACGCCGTCCAGTACGCCCTGCGCGGTCTCCCGCTGCTCCATCAGCTCCAGCTCGGCGTCCTCAAGGTCGCCCTGGCGGCGCTTGAGCGAGACCAGCTCGTGCTGGAGCGCCTCCAGCTCGCGGGCCGGGCCGGTGCCGGCGGCCAGCCGGTTCTCGTCCTTCTCCTTGCGGGCCCGGACCTGCTCGACGTCCTTCTCCAACCGGGCGATGTCCCGGTCCAGGTCGTCCACCGCCACCTGGGCGCGGACCCGCTCGTCCTCCATCGACGACAGCTCCCGGGCCAGCGACTCCAGTTCGGCCCGCTCGGCAAGCGTCCGCCTGCGGTGGGCGAGCTGGGCGAGGTTGGTGTCGATCGCCTGGAGGTCGAGCAGGCGGCGCTGCACCTTGGGGTCAGCCTTCACGGTCGGGCTCCTTGTCGTCCACAGCGGGTGCGGCGGCGTGCACGGTCCACGGGTCGGTGTCCAGGTCGGACACCAGCGTCTCGACGTCCAGCGCCTCCCGGAGGAAGGCGGCCAGGTCGTCCAGCCACGGTCGTTCGGTCGCCCAGTGGGCGGCGTCGATCAGGGCGGGACCATCGGCGGCGAGGTGCTCGCCGGCCGGGTGGTGCCGCAGGTCGGCGGTGAGGAACGCGTCCACCCCGGCGGCGGTAGCGGCGCCGAGGAAGCTGTCCCCCGACCCGCCGCTGACGGCGAGGGTACGAACCATACGCCCGGGATCCCCCGCCGCGCGAACTCCCCAGGACGTGACGGGGAGCACCGCTGCCGCGTGCCGGGTCAGCTCGGCGAGGGTCATCGGCTGGGGCAGTTCGCCGATCCGGCCGAAACCCCTGTCGTCGCCGTGGGCGGGCGAGCCGGGCGCGGGTCGTTGAAGTGGGCGCAGACCGGTGAGCCCGAAGCGGGCGGCGAGGGCGTCGGAGACACCCGGCGAGGCCACGTCGGCGTTGGTGTGCGCCGCGTAGAGCGCCACCCCGGCCCGGATCAACTGGTGGATGATCCGCCCCTTGAAGGTCGTCGCGGCGACCGACGACACCCCGCGCAGCAGCAGCGGGTGATGCGCCACGATCATGTCCGCGTCGGCGGCGAGGGCTTCGTCGACAGTTTCGGGCACCACGTCGACCACGCAGAGCACCCGGCGGACCGGGGCGGCCGGCTCACCGAGCACCAGGCCCACCCGGTCCCACTCCTCCGCCCAGACCGGCGGAAAGCGCCGTTCCAGCGCGGCCACCACGTCGCTGACTGTGGGGGCGGATCCGCTTGTGCTCACGGCGGGCCAGCTTACCGGCGTCGGGGCCGCCGGGCGGTGACACCTGGCCCGGCCGCGTCGGGTGGAAGATCTGCCGGATGCGCTAGGCGGCGCTCCAGGAGACGGTCTGCAATGCCGCCAGCGGCATCGCCCAGGGGAAGGCGTGCAGGTGCTGTTCCCCCGTCCCCGGCGGATGCAGAGCGATCACATCGTCGCCGAAGAGCACAGTGACGCCCCACTCGGCCAGCCGGGCCACCCCGGCCCGAAACGCCGGGTGGCAGGCCATCGCCGCGTTTGTGTACGGCACCGCCACGATGGGGACGCCCTTTCCCTGGGCTTCGACCAACAGCCCGAGCGCCAGGGTGTCGGTGATCCCGGCGGCCCACTTGTTGACGGTGTTGACGGTGGCCGGGCAGACGATCATGGCGTCGGCGGGCGGCAGCACGTCCGGGTCACCGGGGTTCTTGTAGTGCGTCCGGACCGGGTGGCCGGTCTGCCGAATCAGGGCCGACTGGTCGACGAACTTCGCGCCGTCCGGCGTGCTGACCACGCAGACGTCCCAACCGTCCTGTTGGGCGAGGTCGACCAGACGACCGACGTGCCGGGCCAGCGGCGAACCGCAGGCGATGACGTAGAGCACCTCGCGGTGCCCGCTGCTGTGCGCTGCACCGGCCATCAGACCGGCTCCGCGCTCATACCCCTACTCCCATGTGCTCAGCCAACTCCGCTACCGGAGAAGGCGGCGCACCACGTGTGCGACGGAGGATGTCGGACATCACCTCGTGCGCGATCGGCCGGCAGCGGATCTCCGACGGGGCGAGCCGGTCACCGAGCAGCAGCATCTCGCCGGCGTTCGCCACGTCACCTATCTGGGCGTACCCGCGGGCGATGTCGAGCAGGTGGTGGGCGCGGCGCTCGGGCAGCAGCGCGTTGAAGGCGGGCTCCGCGATGCGCAGCTGGTGCACCTCCACGGCCCGCCCCCCGTCGCCCAGCTCCACGGCGGCGGCGGCCCGGTGCAGCTCGACGTTTGTCGGGCCGAACGACGTCCAGTAGTGGTTGTGGTCGCCGCCGAGCAGGGTCGCGGCCTCCTGCGCGCAGTTGATCAGGTCGTCGACGCTGGCCGAGTCACCGATGCGGGACGCGGCCATCGCGCCCTGGAGCAGCAGCATCCCGTAGACGGACAGGCGGGCCGGTGAGACCTCGTTGCTGCCACCCGGCGCCAGCCGGTTGGCGATCTGGACGTTCAGCTCCAGCGCGGGGCGGGCCCGGCCCATCGCTACCAGGGCGTTGCACACCCGGGTGGTGGCGATCCCGGCGAGCAGCGGATCGTCGGCCCGCTGGGCCACCGCCATCGACCGGTCGGCGGCCAGCCAGGCGAGCTCGCACTCGCCGAGCTTGCGCAGCACCGAGGAGGCGATCTGGTAGACCTGGCCGAGCAGGTGGGCCGCCTCGGCGGCCTGCTCACCACCGTAGGCGGCGTCGGCCGCCTGGGCGTCGCGCAGCAGCTTCGGCAGCGCCCGGGTGAGCATCCCGTAGCGGCCGTACTGGTAGGTGAGCCAGGCGTGGTTGACGGCCTTGCGCATGTCGTCCATCGGGGGCGGGTACGGCGCCGCGTCGAAGTACGCGCTCATCGAGTCGTAGCGTTCCAGCGCCGCCCGGATCTCCTGCACCTCGACCTGGTCGATGCAGTTGAGGGCGTCGGCGCGCCGCTCCGGGTCCTTGCCCATGAGCAGCTGCACGTCCATCTGAAGGATGTCGGCGATCTCGTAGAGGACGGAGAACTTGTCCAACCGTCGGACGCCGCGTTCGACCTTGTCCACCCAGCTCTTGGACTTGCCCAGCCGGTCCGCGAAGACCTGCTGCGACATCTTGCGTCGCCCCCGCCAGTAGGCCACTCGCCGTCCTATGGGTAGCTCGTCCATCTCCCCATCCTCCCCTGCCACCGACGACCAATCGAGTCGGGGCGATGTCCCCGGGTGCGGCGACTGCCGTTCATTTTCAGGTTTTCGCTGGTCGCACAGGATGTACGTCAGCCGTACAGGTAGTCCTCGTACTTTTCGTGCAAGTTGCACGAGCCGTTCGTCAACCTCAACGATCGTGGGTTACGGCAGTGACGGTGCTCGACATGCGACCTGGCGAACGCCGGGCCCGACGAGAGGAGTTGGCACACATGTGGGGGAATGTCGTACCGCGCGTTGCCGAACTGTCGCCGCTGGAACGGGTCCGGCTGCGCCGGGTCGCCATCCGGTACGCGGTACACGGCTGGGAAGTCACCCCTGGTGCCTGTCTGGCCCGCAGCCGCTTCGTCTGCGGGCGGGCCGGCTGTCCCACAGTGGGCTGCCACCCCGCCCTGGAGAACTGGGAACTGGCCGCCAGCGCCGACCCGGCCCGGGTGGCGACCTGGTGGCGGAGCCGACCACACGGGGTGCTGCTGCCCACCGGCCGAGCCTTCGACGTGCTGGAGGTGCCCGCCCACCTCGGCCGACACGTGCTCGACGCGGTCCAGATCCACCCGGCCGGCACCGGCGTACGCGGACCGGTGCTGGTCACGCCCACCGGGCGGTGGATGTTCCTGGTCCGTCCCGGCGACCCGCTCCGGCCGGAGTTGGAGCACTGCTTCCACGTGGTCCGGCACGGGCCGGGCTCGTGGATCCCCGCGCCGCCCACCCGGCTGCCGGAGGGCACGGTCCGCTGGGCGGTCGCCCCGGAACAGGCGCGCTGGCAGCTTCCGGATTCGTACCTCGTGCAGAACACGTTGATCGGGGCGCTGCGCGCCGCCGGGGTGACGCTCGCCCCCGACCTGCTCCCCGGTCACCTGCCGCTGCCCCGACGAGGCATGTGAAACCGGCCGGTCGGCGATTCGATCCGGTGCCCGACAGCGTCGCCGAGGCGTCGGTCCTCGTTGACAGGGGGACGGTGCGAACGCGCGCCACGAACGGGGGAACGATGTCCACAAACGACAGAGCGCCTCACCCCGGCGGCACCGAGCCGCCCCGGCGCAGCCACCCGGGGCGCCGCTGGGCCGGCACCCGCCCGTCCGGCTCCCGCCCCGGCCGCCCACGCCCCACTGGCTCCCGCCCAGCAGGCACCCACCGCCCCCTCCGCTAGTCGGGTCGCCGCGACCCCCACCCCAAACTCCCGTCGATCTTGCACTTTCTGTCCCGACAATCTCTACATAACGGGACAAGCCAGCAACCGAAACTGCAAGATCGCGGGGAGCGGAGGGGTGCGCGGGGGTGCGCGGGGGTGCGGGGGCTAGTCGGTTAGGGGGAGGTCGGCGGAGTGGTACTGGCGGGCGTTGTCGGTTATCGCCGCGTGGGTGTGGCCGTCCAGGCGGGCCAGCCAGTTGAGGCCGGGGGTGCCCATGGCGAGGGCGGCGGTGGCGTACGCGTCGGCCACCCCGAGATCGGTGCCGACCACAGTCACCGAGCGCAGCCCACTGGCCGGTGTGCCCCGGCGCGGGTCCAGCACGTGCCGGCCCCGCTCGTACACGCCGGATGTCGCCACGGCCAGGTCGGTCCCGCTGAGCACCAGGCAGGCCGCCATCGCGTCCCACGGGTGCCGGATGCCGATACGCCACGGCTCCCCGGACGGTGACAGGCCCCGCACCCGTACGTCGCCGCCGGCGTTCACGCAGTGGTTGACGGCCCCGGCCGCGACGAGGCGGTCCGAGGCGACCTGAGCGGCCCAGCCCTTGACGTAGCCGGACGGGTCGAGCCGACCGGTGGCGTACGCGTCGAAGAACCCGTCGGTGGCACCCCACAGGTCGGCGCAGGTCTCCAGCACGTACCGCAGGTCCGCTGACGCCTCGGAGAGCAGCACCTCGCCCCTGTCGAAGCGGCACACCTCGCTGTCCGGCTTGTAGGTGCTGAACCGCGTGTCCACCTCGTGCATCCAGGCGAAGACCTCGTCCGCCAGCTCGCGCGCTGTCGCCGGTGGCAGATCGTCGGCGAGGTCCAGGGTGATCGTCGTACCCATGATCTGTTCGACCCGGCACAGCCCGGGTCGGGTCAGCGTGGCCCGCACGTCAGAATGCCTTCTCGATGGCGGACCGCAGGGACTTCTTGTAGGCGTCGCTGGTGGCTGTGGCACCGGAGACGGTGTTGAGGTTGGCGCTCTGCTTCTGCACCACCTCGGCGCCGCTGCCGTCGTAGGCGGTACGGACGTCGCCGCTGTGGATGTCGGATTCACCCCCGCTGGGCAGCGACAGCGCGACGGCGTCGACGATCCGGTTGCCGGAGACCACGATCTGCACCGTCACGAACCCGTACTTCTGGCTGCTGTCAACCGCGTCGAAGCCGGTTCCGGTGACCCGGCGGGTGGTCGACTGGGGTGCCTTGGTGGTGGTCCGCGGCGCGCTGGGGGCCTTCGTCGTCTTGGTGCCCGACGGGCGGGCGGTGGTCTTGCCGGGCTTGGGCGACGTCGACGGCTTGGCGCTTTCCGATGACGTCGGCGTGCCGCCGGCCGGGTCGGTGCCCGGCGCACCCGCGGCGGCGCCGGGGTCGGTGCCCGGCCCGGAGGGGTTGACCGGCTGCGCGGTAGGCAGGTTCTGGGCGACCTGGCTGGTGCCTGGCGAGCCCTTGAACACCACGAGCGCGGTGGTGCTGGCGGCCAGGCCGGTGATCGCGAGGAGCGCGCGACGCATGGGGATGCCCTTCCTACAGCTCGAACGTGGCCAGATGGATCTGCCGTCGGGGCACGCCGGCCCGCCGCAGCGCCCGCACCGACTGTTCCACCAAACCGGGTGGCCCGCACAGGTAGACGTCGCGGCGGGCCACGTCGGGCACCAGTTGCCGCAGCCCGTCGGGGCTCATCAACTGGCGGGGGCCGGGGTCGTCGCGGGAGCCGATGACGTACCAGACGGAGGTGTGGCGTTCCTGGGCCAGCCAGTCCAACTCGCGGCTGAGCAGCACGTCGGCCGGTGTGCGGGCGCGGTAGATCAGCGCCGCGCCCGGCGGCAGCTCCTCCAGCATGGCCCGGATCGGCGTGATGCCGCTGCCACCGGCGATCAGCAGCGCCCGCTCGCCAAGCCGGTGCGCGGCGGTGAAGGTGCCCGACGGGCCTTCGGCCCAGACCCGGGTGCCCGGTTCCAGGTCGCGCAGGTCGGCGGTGTGGGTACCGACCACCTTGACGGTGACCCGCAGCCAGCGGCCGTTGGCGGCGGCGGAGACGGAGAACGGGTGCGACTGCCACCAGCAGCCCCGGGTGAGGAACCGCCAGCGGAAGTGTTGGCCGCCGAGCATCGCCAGCCGGCCGAGCCGCTCCCCGGTGAGGTAGATGGAGATGGTGTCGGGGCTCTCGGCGACCACGTCGGCGACCCGCAGCTTGTATCGCAGGTTGAACGCCAGCGGCGCGATCACGCGGCCCCAGAGCAGGGCGGCGACCACCAGCACGTAGAGCGCGATCCAGCCGGTGCGCACCGGGCCGGGCCGGTACAGCTGCGCGCCGTGGGTGAACTGGTGGCCGAAGCCGAGCAGCAGGACCAGGTAGCTGGACAGGTGCAGCAGGTGCCACATCTCGTAGGGCAGCGCCCGCCGGATGGTGCGAATGCTGCTGAAGCCGACAAGCATCATGATGCCGGCCGCGACGAACGCCGAGACCATGTCCTCGTAGTCGCCGAGCAACGTGCCGACCTCGGCGAGGACCGACTGCTTACGCAGGTCGGCGTAGCCGACCAGGATCAGCGACATGTGCGCCAGCACGGCGACCAGCAGTGTGGCGCCGATGTCCCGGTGCCAGCGGGCCATGTGCTCGCCGCCGATCCACCGTTCCAGCACCGGCAGTCGGCTCATCATCAGCACCTGCACCAGCAGCAGGTAGCCGGCGACCAGGCCGGTGATCCGGCCGGCCGAGGTGACGGTGGCCGCGGTGGTCCGCAACGATCCGGCCGGGGTGCCCAGCCACCAGGGCAGCACGCTGGCGAGCAGGCCGACCAGGAGCAGCACGCCCAACAGCCGTCGGCCGCCGGGCCCGCGCCGGTCCGGGATCTGCGGGGGTACGGGCGCAGCCGACCGGCCGCCGTGCCGGGACGATGTCCCGATACGACGGCCGGCGGCGTGGGTGTGCGAATGCGTCACGCGTACAGCTTCATCGGGGCGTACTTCTGGCGGGGGAAGACCTTGTCGACCTCCGCGTTGGTGAGCCCGAACCGGCCCTGCGCCACGGCGCCGTAGACGTTGAACATGTTGTTGTACTCCGGCACGTCGCCGGAGTCCAGCTTGTCCAGACCGTTCCAGGTGCCCAGCAGCGAACCGGCCAGCTTCTTGCCGGACAGCAGGGTGATCACGCCGCCGTGCCCGTGGTCGGTGCCGTTGTTGTTGGAGCCGACCCGACGGCCGAACTCGCTGGACACCATGATCGTCACGTCGGCGGCCTTCGGGCCGAGGTCGGTGAAGAAGGCGGCCATCGCGCTGGCCAGCTCGTTGAGCCGGCGGTGCAGTTGGCCACCCTCGCGGGTGCCCTGGTTCTCGTGGGTGTCGTAGCCGCCCATGCCGACAGTGGCGACCCGGACGTTGGCGCCGCCCTTGATCAACTGGGCGAGTTGCTGGAACGCGTTGCCGACGCCCTCGTACTTGACGCCCTCGGCGGGCTGGTACGGCTTGGCGGCGAGCTTCTGGGCGGTGGCCAGCGCGCCCATGCCCTCCTGCACGGCTTCCTCGACCGGGTGGTTGATCCCGGTGAAGAGGCCCTTGATGGCCTTCTCGGTGGCGGCCCGGAACCGCTCGTCACCGTTGAGCCGCAGCGAGCCGACGTTGTTCAGCGACAGCGCGCCGTTGTTGCCGACCAGCGAACGCGGCAGGGTGCTGCCGATGCCGACGCTGCGGAACGCGGTGCCCTTGCCCAGGTTGTCGACCAGACCGTCGAGCCAACCCCGGCCGCCGGTCTCGTTGGGCAGCCCGCCCAGGTTGCAGGCGTCGGCGGCCTGGAAGTGGCTGCGGGACAGCCGCTCGTCGGAGACCGCCGGGATGAAGCCGAGCTGACCGGCCGTGAGCCACTTCTCCAGCGGCTTGAACGCGCTGGTCAGCTTGAAGCCGCGGCCCAGGGCCAGCGAGTCGTTGCCGAGCAGCAGGTCGGGCCGGGCCTTGTTGAGCACCGCGTCGTTGTCCGGCGCGATCAGGCTCAGGCCGTCCAGCCCGCCATAGAGGAAGACGTGGATCAGGGTGCCGGTCTTGGTCGCCGCGAACGATGCCGAGGTGGTGACGAACTGGGCGGTGGCCAGCGCGGTGGCGGTGGCCGCGGCACCGGCGACGAAGGTCCGCCGGGTCACGCCGCGACCGTCCTGCTGAGCCTCCTCCAGGTCCTCCAGGGTGCGGTACCTGTCGAACTCGGCGGCGTTCTCGGCGGCGACGATGTCCGCCTCGGCGCGCAGCAACGCCTCGGCCGGGTTGTCGGCCAGCCGTCGCACGTCGGGGCATTCGGGGTGCAGGGGGAAAGAGTTGTACACAGTCTTCTCCATCGGGTGCCTCACCGGAGGTGGTGCTGGGGGGAAGCGAGGATCGCCCGCGCGACGGCGGTGATGGCCCCGTTGAACGTGGCGTCGACCTTGGTGGTCGCCGCCACACCGGCCACGCCGAGGATGAGGTTCTTCTCCCGCGTGCTCAACTTCTGGCCCACGAGCCGCAGGGAGAGCGCGTCCACGAACGCCCCGGCCGTCGCCGGTGGCTTGGCGACCAGCTTCTCCGGCGCCGTGTACGTGAAGGTGGTGCGGTAGCCGGCGAGGATCTCGCCCGCCTCGTTCCAGCCGTTGACCATCGTGCCGGCCGAGGTCCACGCGACGTAGACGTCCGGGTAGCCGTCCGGGGTCGGATGACCCATCGGGGACTGGCCCAGCTCGCGCATCTTGTCGTGGATCTGGCGCAGCCCCCGGGCGTACGCGGTGCGCTTGCTGTCGCCGTTGTTGTGCTTCGGCGACGCCTCCGGCGAGACACCCAGGGTGCGGTACGTGGCGACCAGGTACTCCATCGGCCGGCGCACCTTCTGACCCACACCGGCCCAGAACTCCGACGAGCAGAACAGCGTCATCAGGACCGGCTTGATCATGCCCTTGTTCGTGGTGTACGTCTTCGCCAGCCGGTCCACGAGGGACTTCGGCGGGGTGTCCGAGACGAACCGGGTGGCCAGGCTCTGCGCCACGTACTTCGCTGTCGACGGGTGCGTCGCGATGTAGGTGATGTACGCGTCGATCGCCGCTTCGGCCTTCTTCGGGTCGGCCGAGTTGTTCGCGTGGGTGAAGCCGAGGATCTTCACCTTGCCGACGTAGTGCTGCTCGGGGCGGAAGACGTACTTGCCCTTGTCGTCGACACCGCGGCCGGTCTGCAACATGGCGGCCTGCCGGACGTCGGGCTCCTTGTAACCGCCGTCGACGCCGACCGAGTAGAGCTCGAGGTTCTCCCGGGCGAGGTTCTCGTTGATCGCGTCCTTACGGGAGTCCTTCTGGTTCAGGTAGATCAGCAGCGCCGGGTGCTTGTTCGCGGCGACCAGCATCTCCGGGTAGCTGCCCAGCGCGTGCTTGCGCACGACGTCCTGGTCGAACGAGTTGCGGTACACCTCGCCGCCGTCGAAGTCCGCGGCGACGTGCAGGAAGTCGTTCCAGAAGTCGACCATCACCTCGAACAGCTGGCGCTTGGACCAGATCTGCCGGGCGATGGTGGCGTCGACCATCTCCCGCTCCGGGTGGGCGTCCTGCTCGTTGAGCTTGTCCCGCTGGTCGCGCAACTGCTGCACGGAGAGCTTCTGGGTCGGCAGCTCGGCGAGCTTCAGCTCACCCTTGCTCGGCTCCAACTTCTCCGGGTCCAGCTGGGCGCGGATCCAGGCGTCCATGCCCTCGCGCTTGATGTCGGCGACCACAGCGGGCGTCACGCCGAAGGTGGTGCGCCGGGCCAGGTGCAGGATCGGGTCCTTGGCCAGCACCGTCTTCACTGTCACCTTGGTCGCCGCAGCGGCAGCGGCCGGGCCGGAGAAGGTCCGCCCACCGGCCGGCGCGTTCTTCTTCAGCGCCTCGCCGGCCCGGGAACCCATGTAGCTTTCGTTCTGCTCGGTGTAGGTACGCACGGTGCTGGGCTGCTGGCCGCTGGGCCGCGCCGCGGTGCCGTCGGTCACCGTGCTGCCGGTCGCGTCGCCGGCCGCCGCTTCGTCGCCGAAGAGGCCACGGATCTGCGGGGTCATGGCGAGCGCCGCGCCACCGGCGACGACGGCGGCGGTGCCGCCGAGGGCCACCATCGCCTTCCGTCGGCCGACCTTGCGACCCGGCTCGTTGTCATCGTCGAGGGTGGGCAGTCCGGTGCCGGCCGGTCGTGCCGGAGCCGGACGGCCAAGGCCCTCCGGGCCGACCCACTGCGGACCGCGCGGGGCGGGCGCGGGCTGCCCGGCGTACTGCTCACGCGGGTCGGCCTGCGCGGCGTAGCCGCCCTGGTAGGGGTGGGGCGAGTCGTAGCCGTAGGGCGCTGGCGTGTGGGGGTCGCCGTAGCCGTCAGCGTTGGGGTGCTGATGTCCGTCCCAACCGCGGTCGTCCCGCGGTCGACGTGGTGGCACATTCTGGTCGGCCATGTACCAATCCCGATTTCTGATGAGCGCCGGAAGCTGCTACCGGGCAGGTGCGGCAGGTGCGGCGACTGTTGCCTGAGGGGGTTGCTACGGCAAGGTAACCAAGGCCCCAGGGGCCTTCAAGGTGGCCGGAACCCACTCGTGAGGGCACTTAAGACAGCGCTCAGCGCGACCTCGGTGGTGGGCGGTGGGGTGCGCCTGCCCGCAGACCTTCCCAGCAGGGCGTACGCGCGGCAGCCGAGCACGGATCGGACCACGCCGCCGTACGCGACAGTTTCGGCGTCGTTCACCACCAAAGGCAAACTTAAGGTTCAGGTAAGCCGGACATGAAGCGCGCTCGCGTGGAGGAAAAGTAGCAGCAGCGGGTGAGCGTGAGCCGCCACCGCAGCGGGTATGCCGCCGAACCGCTGAACGCGTGAGGGGAAGGCAGCGCCATGCTCAGCAAAGAGGATCAGCGCAGATTCGACCAGATCACCCGTCAGCTCCGGGAAAGTGACCCGGCCTTCTTCAACCGGCTTGACCACCGGGCCCGAGCCCGCAGGGGCCGCTACCTGATGTTGTTGACCATCGTGCTGTGGGCGTCGCTGCCGGCGATAGCCGTGTTCGCCGGTCGACTCACCGGCGCGATCTGCGCGGTGGTGCTGGTGGCCAACGCCGCGATCATGTGGCGGTTCCGCCGCCGCTGGACGTGACTGTTCAACAGCTCAACGGGACGGCTCAACCGGTGGACGTGACAGCTCACCTGTCGGCCGGACCGAACGCCCGGTACGCGCGGCGCAACCGTTCGAGCAGTCCCGGCCCACCGATGGCCGGGGCCGGTGCTCCGAGCTGGCGCAGCAGCAGGTCGGTGCCGGTCACCAGTCGGGGCGGCCGATCCGGCAGCGGCACCGGCGGCGACCAGAAGCGGTCCGCCGCCTCCGCCAGCGGCGTAGCCGACAGCCCGGCGAGCGCCCGAGCGGCACCGACCGGCGCCACCGTGTCCACCGTCGACACCTCGCCGTCCGGTTCGGACGGTGAGTCGACCGGCGGGGGCGGTGGGGTGGCACCGGTGGTCGCGGCCCGCCGGGCGCGGAGTTCGTCGAGCAACTCCGCCCGGGACCGACCGCGCCAGTGCAGCAGCTCGAACGGGTCCGCGTCGAACGCCTCGGCCAGCAGGTAGAACGTCGCCGCGAGGTGCTTGCACGGCACCGCGAAGTCGGGGCAGTTGCAGCGCTGGGTCAACTCGTCCACGGCCGCCGGGAAGAGCGGCGCGCCGGCGGCGGCGAACAGCTCCTCCAACTCCTCGGGAAGGTCCCCGGCGAGCAGCCGGGCGCTGAAGAACGCCTGCCCGGCCAGCTCGTCCTCGATGCGGGACCAGAGCGCAGCCGGGAACGGCTTCAGCGCGATCGACACCTGGTACGGCTGCGGTCGGGAGCCCTGCACCACCGCGCTGACCCGCCCGGGTGTGATGTCGAGCGTGAGCACCTGACCGGCCCGCGCGTACGACCGGCCCCGGGTCAGCCGGGTGCCGAGCGCGAACGACTCCAGCACCTCCAGGAAACGCCGCGACCACCAGGACCTGCCGATCGCGCCCCGGGCACTGCGTGCCCGCAGACCCCCGTCGACCCGACGCGGGCGCCCGTAGTCGGCGAACCGGTCGGTGCTCACGTCGACGCTCCGCTCATGTCGGCGCTTCGCTCGCTCACTCGACCACCGCGCCGGCTTCCAGGGCGAACAGGTCCCGCAACTGGCCGGTGGACAACTCGGTGATCCACTGCTCGCCGGTGCCGACCACCCGTTGTGCGAGGCTGCGCTTGTCGGCGATCATCGCGGCCACCTTCTCCTCGACAGTGCCGGCGCACACGAACTTGCGCACCTGCACCCGTCGGCGCTGCCCGATCCGGAACGCCCGGTCGGTGGCCTGGTCCTCGACCGCCGGGTTCCACCACCGGTCCACATGCACCACGTGGTTCGCGGCGGTCAGGGTCAGCCCGGTGCCACCGGCCTTGAGGGAGAGGACGAACAGCGGCGGACCCTCCGCCGACTGGAAACGCTGCACCAGGGCGTCCCGCTCGGCCTTGCCGAGGCCACCGTGCAGGAACAGCACCTCCCGGCCGAACCGCGCCGACAGGTGACCCCGCAACATCGCACCGAACTCGGCGTACTGGGTGAAGAGCAGTGCCCGCTCCCCCGCCGCCAGCACCTCCTCCAGGATCTCGGTGAGCCGAGCCAGCTTGCCGGAGCGGCCCTCCAGCGGTGAGCCGTCGCGCAGCAACTGGGCGGGGTGGTTGCAGACCTGCTTGAGGCGGGTCATGGTGGCCAACACCAGGCCGCGTCGTTCGATGCCGTCGCTGGTCTCGATCCGGGCGAGCATGTCGTCGACCACCACCCGGTACAGCGCTGCCTGCTCGGCGGTGAGGTTGCAGAGCACCTCCATCTCCAGCTTCTCCGGCAGGTCGGAGATGATCGACGAGTCGGTCTTGAGCCGGCGCAACACGAACGGGCCGGTGATCCGGCGGAGCCGCTCGGCGGCCTCGGCGTCGCCGTGCCGCTCGATCGGCTCGGCGAACCGTTTGCGGAACGTCGCGGCCGGCCCAAGCAGACCCGGGTTGGCGAACTGCATGATCGACCAGAGGTCGGCGAGGCGGTTCTCCACCGGCGTACCGGTCACCGCCACCCGCTGCCGGGCGGGCAGCGCGCGAACCGCCTCGGCCTGCCGGGTCGACGCATTCTTGATCGCCTGCGCCTCGTCCACCACCACCCGGTGCCAGTCGATGCCGGCCAGGTCAGCGGCGTCGCGGGCGGCCACCGAGTAGGTGGTCAGGACCAGGTCCGCGCCGTGCGCGGCCGCTGTGAACTCCGCCCCCCGCGCCCGCTCAGCACCATGGTGTACGTGTACCCGCAGCTCCGGGGTGAAGCGTGCCGCCTCCCGCTGCCAGTTGCCGACCAGCGACATCGGACAGACAAGCAGGGTCGGCCCGACCTCCGGTGGGTCCCCGGCGAGCAGCGCGAGCAGTTGCACAGTCTTGCCCAGCCCCATGTCGTCGGCGAGCACACCGCCCAGGCCGAGTGAGCGCAGGAAGGCAAGCCAGGCCAGCCCTCGCTGCTGGTACGGCCGCAGCGTCCCCCTAAAGCCCGGTGGCGGGTCCAGCGGAGTGAGCCGCCGCTCGACCGCGCCAGCGAGCAGGTCGCCCAGCGCCCCGTCGGCGGTCACCTCCAGCACCGGCAGCTCACCGGTGGCCTCGCCGTCGGCCAGCCCGAGGCGGAGCAGGTCGGCGACTGTCAGCTCGCCCGCTGAGCGGAGCAGGCGCAGCCCGGCCGCGAGCCGCCCCGGGTCCAGCTCCACCCACCGGCCGCGGAGCCGTACCAGCGGGATCTTCGTCTCGGCCAGCGCCGCCAACTCCTCCGCGGAGAGCGGCTGGTCTCCGAGCGCGATCTCCCAGCGGTAGTCGACCAGGGCGTCCAGACCGACACCGGCATCGGCGCCACCCACGGTGCCCGGCGCGGTGCGGCTGCGCGCTCGCAACCGGGCGCCCAGTCGCGCCGACGGACGCTGCCACCAGGACGGCAGTAGCACCCCGAAACCCGCCGCGTGCAGCACCGGAGCGCCCGCACTGAGGAACCGGTGCGCCCCCTCGACGTCGAGTTCCATCGCCTCCGGGGCGGCGGTACGCAGCGCGGCGTCCAGGTCCGGCCAGAGCCGACTGGCCCGGCCCAGCTCGGCGAGGAGTGTCTCCTGTGGGCTGGTCGTCCGACCAACCAGGCCGCCGAGGGTCTGCGGCGCTCGCCAGATGTCCCCGGCGTCGACGTGCAGGCCAGGCTCGTCCGCGGCCTGCAACCCGAACTCCAACCGCCAGCGCCCGGCACCAAGCGGCCCGGCTAACACCGGCGCGCTGTCGGCGGGCACCGGCACCGGCGCGCTGCCGGCGGGCACCGCTCGGGTGGCCAGGATCGGTTCGGTGACCTCGTCGGGGGCTGGTTCCACAAGGCGGAAACTGGCCCGTACCGGGCCACCGGCGGCGTCGCGCTGCCAGGCGTCCAGTTCGGTGGAGAGGGTGGCCAGCCCGGCCGGGTCGATGGTGAAGTCCCGCTGTGGGCCGGCGAGCGCAGCCAGCCAGGCCGGCGCCGGACCACCCGGGCGCAGCCCCCGGGCCAGCGTGGTGGTCGCCAGCGCAGCCCGCGCGGCGGCATCTGTCAACGCGTCCAGCGCGTCCGCGACCAGCACGGCAGCGGTCAGCTCGGCAGCGGTCAGCTCGGCAGCGGTCAGCTCGGCAGCGGACGGCAGGACGGCGGCGCGGGCGGCCGGTGGCAGGGCCAGCGCCAGCGAGCGCGCCCAGGCCGCGTCGGTCCCGGTCAGCAGCGGACGCCAGACCGCCTGCGCCGGCACCTGCCCGGCGCCGCCCGACGCCGTCTTCCTGCCAGCGCCGGGCATCTGGTCGACCGTCGTCGCGCCAGCAACGCGCGTCTGGTCGACCATCGTCGTCTGCACGCCGGGGAGGACGCGGCCACGGGTCACCAGGTCGGCGGCGAAGTCGGCCAGCTCGGCGAGGTGCCGCACTGTGGCTCCGGCCACCGCCGGGACGTCGTCCAGGGCTCGCAGCAGCGACAGCGCGTCGTCCGGGGCGTACACCAATGTGGGGACCCGCCACCCGGCCAGCGTGAGCCGGCCGCGGGCCGCAGGTGCGACGGTGGTCCGGATCAGCTCGGGTGAGTCGGTCGGCGCGCCCGCCAGGGTGGGCAGGGTGAGGAGCGCGGTGTCCGGCCGGCTCGGCTCGGCGGCGTCGGCGATGACGGCGGCCAGGTCGCTGTGCCCGGCGGCGAAGGGATGTGGGCGTTCCCGGGCCGGCCGGCCCGAACGCGCAGCGGGGATCGGCGCGGCGCTGTCCTCGGCCCAGATGGCGAGGCCGCCGGTCGAGCTGCCGCCGGGCAACCACAGCCCGTGGATGACCAGCACCCGCTCCCCCTACTCGCCGCCCGCCCCCAGAATAGGCGGCCCGCCCGACCAGGCGTCCGCACCCACCGGCCCACCTGCGCGATCTTGCGCTTTGTGTCGCCGTTCTGCGACCAGTGCACCTTTTGTCGCAACCGAAAGCGCAAGATCGCGGGGAGCTGGAGGTGGGAGCTGCGGATCGGCAACACCGGTGCCGGGGTGGCGTTGGCCGCCCGGGCGCTCGGCCTGCGCGTACTGGTGGTCGACACCCTCGGTGCCGATCCGGCCGGTGAGCTGGTCCGGGCGGCGTTGACCCGGGCCGAGGCGCACCCCGCTCAGCAGAACCAGGTCGGCGACCTGCGCGAACGGCGGTTGGGCGACCGGGCCGCATCGCTCGCCGGCACGCTGGCGCCCCGGTCGGTGGTGGTGACCCGCGGCGCGGGTTGCCGCTGCGGCCTGTACGCACGACGGGATGGAGTACCCGTCGGGCCTGTTGCCCACCGGTTGACGGCCGACGGCGTGCGACGACCCGGGGCTCAGAGCGCGCCGGCCTCGCCGTCGGTCAGCTCGCGCAGGATGTCGGCGTGGCCCGCGTGCCGGGCGGTCTCTTCGATCATGTGCACCAGAATCCAGCGCAGCGACACCTCACCGAGCTGTGGGTGCGGCACCACGTGGTCGAGGTCGATGCTCGCGGCGGCCGCCCGCGAGCGGGCGCAGGCCCGCTCGTACGCCTCGGTGAGCCCGACGATGCTTTCCTGGTCGCTCAGCGTGAAGCTGGCGACCGCGTCCTCCTCGGAGGTCAGGTAGACGTCGCCGGGCTCGGGGGCCAACAGGGTCGGGAACCAGTTCCGCTCGACCATTGTCAGGTGCTTGACCAGCCCGGCGAGCGTGGTAGCCGACGGCACCAGCCGGCGTCGGGCGTCGGCGTCGGAGAGACCGCGCAGTTTGCGCAGCAGCACGGCCCTGTGGAAGTCGAGGAACGAGGTCAGGACGGCGCGTTCGTCGCCGGTGCGGGCGAGCACCGGACCGAGCGTGGGATCGATCGTCTGCTCCATCCGCCGACCCTAGCCACGGGCCGGGCGCCCCGCTGCCCCGCTATCCGCTGCGGGCGGGCGCTGGGCCGGGCAGGATGGGCGCATGGCTTCATCCGTGCAGATCCTTCTCGTCGGCGGCACGGCGGACGGGCAGACCATCACCGTCGAACTGGACAGCAACGGCCGTCCGCCGCTGACCCACCATCACCTCGGCTCCGGTGGGCTGGCCGACGCGCAGATCTACGAGTTGGAGACCGCCCGCGAGGAGGCCCGCGAGTGGCGCTACAGGTGGACCGGCCCGGCGGTGTGACCGCCCGCTCAGACCCGGGTGAGGGTCTGGCTTCGCAGGCTCTCCAACACGCCGCGGGTGACCTCCGAGGTGCCCCGGGCCTGATCGCACACCTCCGCCACCCGTCGTGCCGTGGCCTCGGCGCGTTGCTCCCGCTCGTCCCAGAGCCGGTCGACCTCGGCCAGCAGCGGCCCTTCGACCTCGCGCTCCACGCCGCGTAGCGCCGGCACGCCGAGTCGTTGGGCCAGGTCGAAGACCTTGCCGGCGTACGGCAGGGGCAGGAACGGCGTACCGACCATCGCCGCGAAGATCAGGAAGTGCAGGCGCATGCCGACGGCCAGGTCGAAGTGCCGCATCAGCCCCAGCACCTGCTGCGGAGAGTAGGTGCCGTGCAGGATTCGACCTCGCTCGGCGGCGACCATGTGCGACAGCACCCCGTGGGAGTGCCGGATGTCGTCGCGCTCCATCGGCACGAACAGCACGTACGCGTCGATCCGGTGCACCAGGAAGTCACCGATCTGGGCCAGCAGCCGGTGGTAGCCGTCCACGTCGAGGCGTTCGGCGGCCCGGCCCGGCTCCCGCACGCTGATCCCGACGAGGCGCTTGCCGACCGGCACACCCTCCTCGGCCAGCAGGTGGGCCGGGAACTCCTCAGGTTGCAAAAGGAACGCCGGGTCCGCGGTGACAGTGATCGGGTTGAGCAGGCCAGCCTCCTCCAGCACCATCCGGGACTCCTGGTCCCGGACCGTCACCTGGGTCGCGCTGGAGAGCGTCTCCCGGACCATCCCGGTGTCGACGCCGTCGCTGAGCGGCCCGACCCCCACCGCGTACGTGATCAGCGGCAGGCCACGTTCCTGGGCCACCCGGACCACCCGTAGGTAACGGCGGGCCTCCCTGTCGTACAGGATGCCGCCGCCGCCCAGGATGAGCAGGTCGAGCTGGGCCAGGACCAGTGCCGAGTCGGTGCGGCTGACGCCCTCCCAGGGCACCGCTTCGACATCCGGGTGTGCGGCCCGGGTGTGCTCCGGGTTCCGAGAGAAGACGATGATCCGGGCGTTCGGTTCCTGTGTACGCAGATCGGTGAGCAGGCCGGTGAGGATCGCCTCGTCACCGAGGTTTCGCCCACCGTACGAGCCGAGCACACCGATGGTCAGTCCGGCGCCGTGCGTCATCCGTCGCTCCTCCCCAGGTGCGGTCCGCGCCGGTTTCCCGCTGGGCAGGTGAACAGTCCTGCCGAAGGGACCAGTCCCTGGGCCGCCGCCGGCTCAGCTCCCCGCGGTGAGGCGCTTCGCCATCTGCTGCGAGGTGACCTCGAAGCCCAGACTGCGGTAGAGGCCGATCGCCACGGCGTTCGTACCGAAGACGTTCAAGCCCAGCTCGGGCACGCCGAGTTGGGCGAGTTCGGCCTCGATGAGCTGGATCATCCGTCGCGCGTGCCCGCGTCCTCGGTGCTCCTCGTGCACCTCGATGTTGTGGATCCAGGCCTGGTCCGGGGCGGCGGCCGTCGGCAGTGTCACCCAGATCCAGCCGACCTCGGTGTCGCCGACCCGGCCCACCCGCAGCAGAGCCCCCTCGGTGGCCGCGCCCGCGGGCAGCGACTCCCGGATCTGGGTGACGGACCGATCGAGGGCCGCCTCCGGGGTCATCCCCCGGTGCGCCACCAGATCATCGGCGTACCCCTGTTCCAGTGATCCGAGCAGGCGGGCCAACTCCTGTGCCGTCATCGGCGTCAACGTCAACTCCACAGCGTCTCCCCTTCGTCGTCGCGAGCGGGTAGTGCAGCAGAACCGGTCCGGCCACGCCAACTGTTTCCCCCGCCGGGGCGGACGGGACGGCCGGGGGTGCGCGGGCGGGCGACGATGGCAACGTGCGGATCGCCCACGTCAGCGACAGCCACCTCACCAACCCGGAGGGGGTGGCCACCTCGGTCGGCACCACAGTGGCGCTGCTGCGCGCCGCCGGGCACCGGGTCGTGCTGCACTGCCCCGGCCCACTGTCCCGGTGTCGCCGCCGACCGGGCGAGGTGCCCTCGCTGTCGGTACCGACCCGGCCGTACCGGTTGGCGCTGCCCCGGCCGCCCAGCGCACCGGTCGACGTGGTGCACGTGCACACCACCGGCCCGCTCGGCGTCGCCGGCCTGCGGTGGGCCGCCACCCGGGGCGTACCGACAGTGCTGACCTGGCACACCGACCTCGTCGCGTACGCCGCGCACTACCCGGAGATCCCGATCGGGGCCGCGTACGCCGGCCTACGGCTGGGCCTGCGCTGGCGGGCGGCCGACCTGTGGGCGCTCGCCCACCCCGGGCCGGGTCGACAGGCCCGACTGGCGGCGCTCGGGCGAACTCTCCTGTCCCACACCACTGTTCTGATCGCTCCCTCGGCGAAGACCGCGGCGATGATGACGACGATGGCGGGGCGTACCCCGATCGTGGTCCTGCCGACCCCGGCGGCCGCACCGCGCGTCGACGCCGACGACCGGCGGCGGCTGCGGGCCCGGCTCGGCATCCCGGCGGACGCGCCTGTGCTGCTCGCTGTGGGACGGGCCACGCCGGAGAAGAATCCCGAGCTGCTGCTGGCGGCGTTCGCCCAGGTCCGCCGCGAGCTGCCGGCCGCCCGGCTGGTGCTGCTCGGGGCCCGGCGACACCGGCTCGCGGTCCGCCGGATCGCCCGTCGGTACGGCGTCAGCGGCGCGCTGCACCTGCTCCGTCCGGTGCCACGCCACCGGGTCGGCGCCCACTACCGGGCGGCGGACGTGCTGGCGTTCACCTCCACCACCGACACGCAGGGCCTGGTGCTCGCCGAGGCCGAGGCGTACGGACTGCCGGTGGCCATGGTGGACACTTTGCTCGCCGAGCGACCCGGCACCGGCACCACCCGACCGGTCGCCGAGCCCAGCCCGGCAGCGCTCGGGGCGTTGCTCACCCGGCTGCTGACCGAGCGGGAGTTGCGCGGGGCCGTGATCCGGGACGGCCTGGCGGCGGCGACGGACTGGTCCGCCCAGCGCTACCTGGCCGAGCTGGTCAAGCTGTACGCGTCGCTGCCGCCCGTCGGCCCGTTGGGAGCTGCCATTCCCAAGGCGCGGCGAGGTGACGCGGGGGCCAGGTCGGAACGACCAGTCGACCCGGCGCCGTGAACCGGGCGCCGCTGCTCATCGTGGCGTTCATCGATGTGACGGTGGTAGCGTCCGCCGGTGGCCGACCGGGTCCTGCGGATGAGCACCGCGCTGGTGCTCGCCGTCGGGCTGGTGCTCGCCGGAATCGCCGCCCGCGAGGAGCCCGTCGAGCTGCTCTTCTACTTCACAGTGCAGGTCGACCTGGCCTACCTGGTGGTGTTGCTGGTCGGGTGCGGTGACCGGGTGCGTACCGCGCTCACCGTCTATCTCGTCGGCACCGCAGTGGTCTTCGTCGGCGTACTGGCCAACCCGTGGAGCGGCTACGCCATGGTGGCGACCCCCGAGGCTCGGGGGCTGGTCTCCGACGCCGCCAACCTGCTGCTGCACGCCGTGGTGCCGCCGCTGGCCGCCGCGCAGTGGCTCAACCGCCGACCTCGGGCCGCGCTGCGCCCCGCGTACGCGGTCAGCCTGCTCGGCTACCCGCTGCTGTGGCTGACGGTGACCCTGGTCCGGGGGGCCGTCGGCGGGGCCGAGGGCCGCTACCTCTACCCGTTCCTCGACGTACCCCGACTCGGGTACCCCACGGTCGCCCTCAACGCCCTGCTCTTCGGCGTCACACTGCTGCTGATCGCCCTGGCCGCGGTTCGCCTGACCAGGCAGCGCACCGGTTGACAGTGGTCAGGGTGCCGACGGCGTCGACTCCAGTTGGTGCGCCAGTTGCGCCAGGTCACGTAGACGCAGGTCGCCGTCGAGGCCCTTCAGCGCGGCTGTCATCGCTCCGGCCGCCCGGCCGGCCCGCAGGCCGACCTCGGCGTCCTCGACGACCAGGCACCGCGCCACTGGTACGCCCAGCAGCGCCGCGCCCCGCAGGTAGCCCTCCGGGTCCGGCTTGCCGACGCTGACGTCTTCCACAGTGACGAGCACCGGCGCCTTGATGCCGGCGGCACCGAGCCGGGCCTCGGCGAGCCGTGCGTCGGCGCTGGTCACCACCGCCCAGGGCAACCCCAGCCGGGCCAGCGTGTTCAGCAGCTCGTGCGCCCCGGGCGTGGCGGTCACGTCGGACAGGTCGTCGTACTGCAACGCGAGCTGTCGCGCCGCAGCCACGGCTACCGCGCTGTCGTCGAGCGTGGGCAGCAGCCGGCGGATGGTCCGCTCGGCCGGGCTGCCGTGCGCGATCGCCAGCGCCGCAGCAGGGTCGACGGCGTACTCGGCGGCCCACCGTTCCCAGGCCCGCTCCACTGCGGCGTCGGAGTCGACAAGGGTGCCGTCCATGTCGAACAGCACCGCGCCAATGCCCGCCAGTTCCACCACCCACGCTCCCCGAATCGCTCGCCCCACCCTCCCCCACCTCGCAAGATCCGCGCAACTTCGGTGATCCTGCTGTCTCGTCGCCGGGTGAGGCAGCAGGATCCGTGACGTTGCGCGGATCATGGCGGCCCGCCGGGTCGGCAGGCCGTCGAGGATCGCGGGAATCGGACCTTGAGGTCGGAGCGAGACGTCCGATGGCCGCCAGACGGGAGGGCTGCGCGGACAGATGATCGTTTGCATGACGACGACACTCAACGACAAGGTCGCCTTGGTGACCGGCGGTTCCCGGGGCATCGGAGCCGGCATCGCGCTGCGCCTGGCACAGGACGGGGCCGACGTGGCGCTGACCTACCGGCAGGACGCCGAGCGGGCCGCGATCGTGGTGAAGCAGATCGAGGCGCTGGGCCGCAGAGCGCTGGCGATCCAGGCGGACGGCGCCGACCCGGTCGCCGTGCGGGGCGCGGTCGACCGGGCGGCCGCCGAACTGGGCCGGTTGGACATCCTTGTGAACAACGCCGCGGTGTTCCTGGTCGGCGCCCTGGACGAGCTCGGCTCGGCAGAGATGGAGCAGACGATCGCGGTCAACATCCGGGCACCGTACGTCGCCGCGCGGGCGGCCCTGCGGCACCTGGGCGACGGCGGACGGATCATCAGCATCGGCAGCAACGTCGGTGAACGGGCGGTCTTTCCCGGGCTGACGCTCTACGCGATGAGCAAGACCGCTCTGGTCGGGCTGACCCGGGGTCTGGCCCGTGAACTGGGCCCACGAGCCATCACCGTCAACCTGGTCAACCCCGGGCCGACGGACACCGACGCCAACCCGGCAGACGGCCCGAACGCGGCGGCGATCAGCGGATTCACCGCCGTCGGCCGGTACGCTCGCCCCGCCGACATCGCGGCCACCGTCGCGCACCTGGCCAGCCCCGAGGCCGGCTACGTGACCGGAGCGGTGGTCAACGTCGACGGTGGCTTCACCAGCTGACCCGTCGACCCTCGCCTGACTGCTCGTGCCGGGGCGGGTCCTCGCGGGCGGCTACGTCGTACTGAAAGGTGGGCGCGGCAGGTTTCGAACCTGCGACCCCTCGCTTGTAAGGCGAGTGCTCTCCCACTGAGCTACGCGCCCGGATCGCCCGTGGCGGGCCGGTGGCTGGCAAGCTTACCTGCCCGCCACCGACCCGGGCGCACGGCGTACCCCGGTCAGTTTGTCGCTTCGGCGATGGCCTTGCGCCAGCCCTGCTGGTCGCGGGCCTCGCCCGGGCCGTTCATCTCGGCGAAGCGGGCCACGCCGGTCTTGTCGATGACGAAGGTGCCCCGGTTGGCGAAGCCGGCCACGTCGTTGAAGACCCCGTACGCCTGGGCGACGGCGCCGTGCGGCCAGAAGTCGGCGAGCATCGGGAACTGGTAGCCCTCACGGTCGGCCCAGATCTTGTGGCTGTAGGCCGAGTCGACGCTGACGGTCAGCACCTGGACGTCGTCGTTCACGTACTCGCCGAGGTTGTCGCGCACCTCGCCCAACTCGCCCTGGCAGGTGCCGGTGAAGGCGAGCGGGTAGAAGACCAGCAGCACGGCGCGCCTGCCCCGGAAGTCAGAGAGGCGGACCTCCTGGTTGTTCTGGTCCTTGAGCACGAAGTCGGGTGCTTCGGCACCAACCTCGATGGGCATGCGAACTCCCCTCGCGTCGAGTCGGGTGACGGCGTCAGCCTGCTACCCGGCGGTGGGCGGACCGTCGGGCGAGCGGAGCGGCGCTGGCTACTTCTTGGCCTTGGCCCCTCGACGCAGCACCAGACGGGCGCCGCTCCAGTCCCGGCCGGCGTTGACGGTCGAGGTCTGCTGAAGGCCGGCGGTGGGCGCGGACTCCGCGACCTCACTCGGCTCGACGTGCCCCTCGCGCCCCGCCTTCGGGGTGAGCAGCCACACGACGCCGTTGTCGGCCAGCGGGCCGAGGGCATCGACGAGCAGCTCGAAAAGGTCACCGTCGCCGTCCCGGTACCAGACCAGCACCGCGTCGACCACCTCGTCGGTGTCCTCGTCGACCAGATCTCCACAGCGGTCGGTCAGGGCGTCTCGGAGATCCTGGTCGACGTCGTCGTCGTACCCCATCTCCATGACGACCATCCCCGGTTCGATTCCGAACCGGTCCGCCAGGCTGCGTACCCCGTCGGCGGCCTGACCAGCGGTCGCGCTCACTGTCGCGTGCCTCCTCATCTCGTCCCTGCTCGCGGCGTCGGTGCGACGCCGTCAGGCAAAGTCCACACAGTTGTTGGGCTGCGCGCAAGTGGCGCACCGGGTGGAACGGAATTTACCGTGCCAGCAGCGTACGGGCACCGTCGGTAATGGCTTCAGCGGAGACCAGTACGTGGCGTGCTGCCGGACCTAATGGTACAAACGAGTCAACTCCCGCCACTCGACGTGCGGCGCCCACATATCCGGCGTCGACCAGCGCGGCGATCACGCCCTCGCCGACCCCGCCGGAGCGGCGCGTCTCGTCCACCACCAGCACCCGGCCGGTCGCCGAGGATTCCCTGATGATGTCGGCCACCGGCAGCGGAGCCAGCCAGCGCAGGTCCACCACGCGGGTGCCCACCCCCTCCTCGGCGAGGACGGCAGCGGCCCGCAGCGACATCCGTACCCCGTTACCGAAGGTGATGATGGTGAGGTCGTCCGCCGAGCCGACCCGGTAGACCCGGGCCCGCCCGATCGGCACGTGACCGGCCACCCACCCGCCCGGCTCGGGATAGCCGGCCAACCACTCCCCGTCACCATCCGTGTACAGATCGCGGGTGTGGTAGAGCGCGATCGGTTCCAGGAACACGCAGACGCTGCCGTCCACCGCCGCGCTCGCCAGACAGGTCCGCAGCATGGGCGCGGCATCGTCCGGCCGCGCCGGCACCGCGACCACCAGACCGGGCACATCCCGGAGTACGGCCACCGAGTTGTCGTTGTGGAAGTGCCCGCCGAATCCCTCCTGGTACGCCAGGCCCGCCACCCGCACCACCATCGGGTTGCGGAACGCCCCCTGCGAGAAGAACCGCATGGTGGCCGCCTCACCGCGCAACTGGTCCTCGGCGTTGTGCAGGTACGCCAGGTACTGGATCTCCGGCACCGGCAGCATCCCGGCCAGCCCGGCACCGAGGCCCAGCCCGAGCACCGACGTCTCGTCGAGCAGTGTGTCGAAGACCCGGGCCGCCCCGAACCGGTCGCGCAGCCCCTTCGTCACCCCGTACACGCCGCCCTTGGCGGCCACGTCCTCACCGAAGAGCGCCATCTGCGGGTGGTCGAGCATCCCGTCGGCGAGCGCGGCGTTGATGCTCTGCGCCAGGGTCATCGGCCCGGCCAGCTCCGGCGGCTTCCCGCCGAACGCCTCCGCCCGGGCGCCCGCGCCCGGCCCGCTGGCCCGCGCCGCGGCGTCGGCCACCGCCCGCGCCACCCGCACCGGACGACGTGGGGCCAGCGCCGACACCACGTCGGCAGCGGAGGCCAACTTCGGCTCGCCCAGCACCTCCTCGGCCAGCCGGCGTACCTGCCAGCCGGTCTCGTCGTACCGGGCCAGCAGCTCCTCGCCGGTCGCCACGCCAGCGTCGACAAGTAGCCGCGCGGTGGCGGCCACCGGGTCCCGGTCCAGGTCCTCGGCCAGCTCGGCCGGACTCCGGTACGCCGACTCCGAGTCCGCCCCGGCGTGCCCCATCAGCCGTACGGTGCGCAGGTGCAGCACCGCCGGCCGCCGGTTGCGGCGTACCCAGGCCGCGGCCTCCGCCGCCACCTCGTACGTCCGCACCGGGTCGACTCCGTCAGCGCTGAAGTAGCGGATGCCCGGCTTGGCCCGCAGGGTCGCCTCGACCCAGCCCTCCGGCGAGCGGACGCTGATGCCCAGCCCGTTGTCCTCGCAGACGAAGAGCACCGGAATCCGCAGCCCCGCGTGGTCGTACCAGCCGGCGGTGTTGAAGGCGGCGGTGGCGCTGGCGTGGTTGACCGAGGCGTCGCCGAAGGAACAGACCACTATGGCGTCCGGTGGCCAGGGGGCGTGCGTGGCCCCCGCGCCGCTGCCGACCCGCACCCCGGCCCCGGTACGCCGTCCGGCGCTGTCCAGCCGACGCAGCCGCTCCACTGCCAGTCCCATTCCGACAGCGCGGGGCAGGTGCGAGGCGATGGTCGAGGTCGTCGGCACGATGGCCAGGTCGGCCCGGCCGAACACCTTGTGCCGGCCCCCGGCGATCGGTTCGAGGCTGGACGCGACCATCCCGCGCAGCACGTCCCGGGCCGCTTCGGCGTACGCCGCGAACCCGTTGGCGGCCCCGCTCGGTTCGGTCCCGTCCCGCTCCGACTCGGACACCTGCGGGTCGGCGGTCGGCTCGGGTGCGCGGGTCGATGCGCCGTCGACTGTCGACCCACTGTCGGCGGACCGCTCGGCGCCAACGGCCCGCACTCGGTCGTCGTCCTGGTCCGGGTCGGCGGACGGCTGGGAGTCGGTGACCAGCGTCGGGTCGGCGGCGACCTGGGCGGCGCGCAGGCAGTAGAAGGCGCCCGAGCGGTAGTGCAGCAGCGCCGGATCGGTGGGACGCAGCGCGGCGGCGACAGCGGCGTTGCCCTCGTGCCCGGCCGAGCCGATGGTGTAGAAACCCTCCCCGAAGCTGCGCAACCAGCGGCCGGCCAGATCGAGCTGCCGGCTGGTCACCTGCGCGTCGAACAGGTCAAGCACCTGCGCGCCGGTCAGCGGGGCGTCGTCGGTGACCGGGTCGGCGGGGTCACGCCGCCGCTCGGCGGCAGGCAGCGCCGCCAGCGTCTCCCGGAACCGGTCGTCGAGATCTTGCGGGGTGGTCACGTCGGACAGCATTACCGACGGAAGGCCTGCTCGCCCAGTGGGACACGGCCGGCAGGGGTGCGCTCACTCCGGCCCGAGGGACTCCGGACAGCCGCCGTCGGACACCTTCCAGACCAGGTCACGAAGGGTGCTCAGCTCCTGGTCGCTCAGCCCGGACAGGAGTCGGGAGTCGGACATCACCTCGATCACCCGGGCTCGCACGACGCGGCCCTCCTCGGTCACCACCAGCGTCTTCTGCCGCCGGTCCGTCGAGTCGGTGCGGCGCTCGACCAGCCCGGCCTGCTCCAGCTTGTCGACAAGCACCGTCACGTTCGACCGGTCACAACCCAACTGACCGGCGAGATCCCGGGCCGGCAGCGGGTGGTCCGGGTCCAACTCCCGCAGCGCCCGGGCCGCCGCCGGGGTGAGCCCCAACTCGGCGAACGCGGAACCCTGCCGGTGTCGCAACGCGGCGGTGACGTGCGCCATCCGCCGCACCACATCGACGGCGACACCGGCCCGATCCACCGGACCGCCCACCGCTGAACCCACCTGCCGCGTCACGACCACATCGTACGCAACAGCCCGTCACCGCCAGCTCACCGATCAGGCCAGGACGGGCCACCCCGCGCACCCGCTGCGCCGATCTTGCAGTTTCGGTTGTCCAGATGAGTGGGATGTCCCTTGTGTCGGGACAGTAAGTGCAAGATCGCCGGGAGAGGGGCGGGATTAGGCGGGGAGGAAGGAGAAGCGGACCTGGCGGGTCGGGTTGTCGCCGTTGGTGTCGACGAGGCAGATCGACTGCCAGGTGCCGAGCGCCAGTCGACCGCCGAGCACCGGCAGCGTGGCGTACGGCGGGATGAACGCCGGCAGCACGTGGTCGCGGCCGTGGCCGGGCGAGCCGTGTCGGTGCCGCCAGCGGTCCTCGGTGGGGAGCAGGTCGTCAACGGCGCTGAGCAGGTCGTCGTCGGAACCCGAGCCGGTCTCGATGATCGCCAGGCCGGCGGTGGCGTGCGGCACGAAGACGTGCAGCAGGCCGTCGCCCTCGCCCGAGACGAACTGCTGGGCCTCCGCGGTGATGTCCCGGACCGTCGGCCGGGACCCGGTCTGGACGGTGATCACGTCGCTGCGCATACGTCGCATTCTGCCGCAGGGTGCGGTCAGGAACTGCCGCCACCGCCGCCGGAGTCGCCGCCGCCGGACCAGCCGCCACCGGAGTCGCCGCCGGACCAGCCGCCACCGGAGTCGCCGCTGGACCAGCCCCAGCCGGACCAGCCTCCCCCGGAGTCGCCGCTGCCGCCGGCCGGCTCCGTACCGTCGGAGCTGTCGTGGTCACCGTCGCGCTGACGGCCGACGTGCCCGCTCCCGGCGTCCCCGGCGGGCATCGGGTAGAAGCCGTACCCGGCGCCGTCCGGGTCCGGACGGCGGCGGCGGCGGCCATCCTGGCCGCCCAGACGGGCCGCGCGGATCGCGTCGCGCAGCAGGCCCGCGCCGAGCACTGCCACCAGGGCGCCGAGGGCCACCAGTCCGACCATCGGCAGGTTGCCGGAGGCGAGGGCGACAGCGCCGATGACCAGGCCAACCACCCCGACAACGATCATGCTCGCGGCGACCGCGACACGGCGTCCGTTCATGGCGGTAACGGTAGGACCGGCGGTCAAACCGCTCAGGTTTCCCACGGTCGTCGCGTTAAGTTACCGGCGAGTACCTGTGTTCAGCATCGCGTCGGGGGGACCTAGACGTGACGACGGGTGCCACCAGGGGGCAGGATGGCGCTAGAGACCTATCCCACACACAACCGAGGGAACGCCTGTGGCTACGGAACGCAAGCGCCCGGTGATCAGCGACGGCCTACCGAGCCAGCTTCCGGACATCGACCCTGAAGAGACAAGCGAATGGGTCGAGTCGCTTGACGGTGTCATCGACGAACGCGGGGCCAAACGCGCCCGCTACGTCATGCTGCGCCTGCTGGAGCGGGCCCGTGAGCGCCAGGTCGGGGTTCCGCCCCTGACCACCACCGATTACATCAACACCATCCCGTCGGAGCGCGAGCCCTGGTTCCCGGGTGACGAGCACGTCGAGCGGAGGATCCGGGCATACGTCCGGTGGAACGCCGCCATGCTGGTGCACCGGGCGCAGCGCCCGGAGATCGGCGTCGGCGGGCACATCTCCACCTTCGCCAGCTCGGCCTCGCTCTACGAGGTGGGCTTCAACCACTTCTTCCGGGGCAAGAACCACCCGGGCGGTGGCGACCAGATCTTCTACCAGGGCCACGCCTCCCCCGGCATGTACGCGCGGGCGTTCCTGGAGGGGCGGCTCAGCGAGCACCAGCTCGACGGGTTCCGCCAGGAGCTGTCGCACCCCGGTGGTGGGCTGCCCTCGTACCCGCACCCTCGGCTGATGCCGGACTTCTGGGAGTTCCCCACCGTCTCGATGGGTCTCGGCGGTCTGAACGCGATCTACCAGGCCCGGTTCAACAGGTACCTGCAGCACCGCGGCATCAAGGACACCTCCCAGCAGCACGTCTGGGCGTTCCTCGGCGACGGCGAGATGGACGAGCCGGAGACGCTCGGCGCCATCGGCGTCGCGGCCCGCGAGGAGCTGGACAACCTCACCTTCGTGATCAACTGCAACCTGCAGCGGCTGGACGGCCCGGTCCGGGGCAACGGCAAGGTCATGCAGGAGCTCGAGGCGTTCTTCCGGGGTGCCGGCTGGAACGTGATCAAGGTCGTCTGGGGTCGTGAGTGGGACCCGCTGCTCGCCGCGGACACCGACGGCGCGTTGGTCAACCTGATGAACACGACGACCGACGGCGACTACCAGACCTACAAGGCGGAGTCCGGCGCGTACGTGCGAGAGCACTTCTTCGGCCGTGACGCACGGACCCGCAAGATGGTCGAGCCGCTCAGCGACGACGAGATCTGGAACCTCAAGCGGGGTGGGCACGACTACCGCAAGCTCTACGCGGCCTACAAGGCGGCCACCGAGCACACCGGTCAGCCCACTGTCATCCTGGCGAAGACGATCAAGGGCTGGACCCTCGGCTCGCACTTCGAGGGCCGCAACGCGACCCACCAGATGAAGAAGCTGACGCTGGAGGACCTGAAGACCTTCCGTGACCGGCTCTACCTGGACATCCCGGACTCGGCGCTGGAGGACAACCCCTACCTGCCGCCGTACTACCACCCGGGCGAGAAGTCCGAGGAGCTGGCGTACCTCAAGGAGCGGCGCGAGCAGCTCGGCGGGTACCTGCCGTCCCGGCGGACCAGCACGAAGCGGCTGGCCATCCCCGGGCCGGAGCGGTTCGCCGACATCAAGCGCGGCTCTGGCAAGCAGAAGGTGGCCACCACGCAGGCCTTCGTCCGTCTGCTCAAGGACGTGATGAAGGACAAGGAGTTCGGCAAGCGTTGGGTGCCGATCATCCCGGACGAGGCCCGCACCTTCGGTCTGGACTCGATCTTCCCGACCGCGAAGATCTACTCGCCGCACGGCCAGCGTTACACCTCGGTCGACCGCGAGCTGTTCCTGTCGTACAAGGAGTCGACCTCCGGGCAGATCCTGCACGAGGGGATCAACGAGGCCGGTTCGGTGGCCTCGTTCACCGCTGCCGGTTCGGCGTACGCCACGCACGACGAGCCGATGATCCCGATGTACATCTTCTACTCGATGTTCGGGTTCCAGCGGACCGCCGACGGGTTGTGGGCAGCGGCCGACCAGATGGCCCGGGGCTTCCTGCTCGGCGCCACGGCGGGTCGGACCACGCTCAACGGTGAGGGCCTTCAGCACGAGGACGGGCACTCGCTGCTGATCGCCGCGACCAACCCGGCAGTGGTGGCGTACGACCCGGCGTTCGCGTACGAGATCGCGCACATCCTGGAGCAGGGTCTGCACCGGATGTACGGGGACGCGCAGGAGAACGTCTTCTACTACCTGACTGTCTACAACGAGCCGACCCTCCAGCCGGCCGAGCCGGCCGACGTGGACGTGGAGGGCCTGCTCAAGGGCATCTACCGCTACTCGCCGGCACCGCAGGTCGACGGTCCGAAGGCCAACTTGCTCGCCTCGGGCACCGGGATGCAGTGGGCGCTCAAGGCCCAGCAGCTCCTCGCCCAGGACTGGGGGGTGGGCGCCGACGTCTGGTCGGTGACCTCCTGGACCGAGCTGCGCCGCGACGCGGTGGAGACCGAGGAGTACAACCTCCTCAACCCGGGCGCCGAGGCGAAGGTTCCGTACATCCAGCAGAAGCTGGCCGAGGCGGACGGGCCGAAGATCGCGGTCAGCGACTTCATGCGCGCGGTACCGGATCTGATCGCCCGGTGGGTACCCGGCGACTACACGTCGCTCGGCACCGACGGTTTCGGCATGTCGGACACCCGGCACGCGCTGCGCCGGCACTTCCACGTCGACGCGGAGTCGATCGTGGTGGCCACGCTGCGGCAGCTCGCCCGCAGCGGCGCGGTGGCGACCACGGTGCCGGCCGAGGCCGCCAAGAAGTACGCGATCGACGACGTCAACGCCGCCCCGGTCGGCACCGTGCACCGCCAACGCGGTCAGCGCGAGGGGACGCCGTTCGTGTGCCGCTGTCACCACCGCGTCGGTAGCCGTGGCGTAGTCGGTGGCGTCG